>NZ_JAGUUD010000166.1:0-13351 GCF_020177535.1 Paraburkholderia sp. XV
GCAAAGAAAAGTAGGTGCCGCCCCGCACAGGGGCGACGCATGAAGCGAGCTAACGTAAAGCGGATGCCAGCGCAAAGGCCAAACCACCAAACGGCGACGCGTGAAGCGAGCTAACGCATCGCGGATGCCAGCGAAAAGTCATAACGCGGCTGCCAGCCCCAAACCCCAAACAAAAACCACAAAAGACACACGAAGTACAATACGGTTTCCGCCCGCAGCGCGCGCCAAATCAGACCCGCAGCGCCCGGCAATTCCAGTCACACAAAACCCAAACCCATTCACCTGACGCCGTCCGCCGTCGCGCGGACCGCGACCTCAACCCAAGCGCAAGCAAATGGCCCAATACGTCTTCACCATGAACCGGGTCGGCAAGATCGTGCCGCCCAAGCGTCAAATCCTGAAGGACATCTCGCTGTCATTCTTCCCCGGCGCCAAGATCGGCCTGCTCGGCCTGAACGGCTCGGGCAAGTCCACGCTGATCAGGATCATGGCCGGCGTCGACAAGGACATCGAAGGCGAAGCCACGCCGATGCCGAACCTGAACATCGGCTATCTGCCGCAGGAACCGCAGCTCGATCCGCAACAGACCGTGCGCGAAGCCGTCGAAGACGGTCTCGGCGACGTGTTCCACGCGCAAAAGAAGCTCGATGAAATCTACGCCGCCTACGCCGAACCGGACGCGGACTTCGACGCGCTCGCCGCCGAGCAGGCAAAGTACGAAGCCATCCTCGCGACGTCGGACGGCGGCAGCCCCGAGCAACAGCTCGAAGTCGCCGCCGACGCGCTGCGCCTGCCGCCGTGGGACGCGAAGATCGAAAACCTGTCGGGCGGCGAAAAGCGCCGCGTCGCGCTCTGCAAACTGCTGCTCCAGAAGCCCGACATGCTGCTGCTCGACGAACCCACCAACCACCTCGACGCCGAATCCGTCGAATGGCTCGAACAGTTCCTCACGCGCTTCCCCGGCACCGTCGTCGCCGTCACCCACGACCGCTACTTCCTCGACAACGCCGCCGAATGGATTCTCGAACTCGACCGCGGCCACGGCATTCCATGGAAGGGCAACTACAGCAGCTGGCTCGATCAGAAGGAAGAGCGCCTGAAGCAGGAAGAAGCGTCCGAATCGGCGCGTCAAAAGGCGATCAAAAAAGAACTGGAATGGGTGCGCCAGAACCCGAAGGGCCGCCAGGCGAAGTCGAAGGCGCGTATCGCCCGCTTCGAGGAACTGAACAGCCAGGAATACCAGAAGCGCAACGAGACCCAGGAAATCTTCATCCCCGTCGGCGACCGCCTCGGCAATGAAGTGATCGAATTCAAGAACGTCAGCAAGTCGTATGGCGATCGCCTGCTCATCGACGACCTCAGCCTGAAGATTCCGGCGGGCGCGATCGTCGGCATCATCGGCCCGAACGGCGCCGGCAAGTCGACGCTCTTCCGCATGCTGACGGGCAAAGAGCAGCCGGATTCGGGCGAAATCGTCCAGGGCCCGACCGTCAAACTCGCCTACGTCGATCAGAGCCGCGACGCGCTCGACGGCTCGAAGACGGTGTTCGAAGCAATCTCCGGCGGCGCAGACGTGCTGACGGTCGGCAAGTACGAAACGCCGTCGCGCGCGTATATCGGCCGCTTCAACTTCAAGGGCGGCGACCAGCAGAAGATCGTCGGCAATCTGTCGGGCGGCGAGCGCGGCCGTCTGCATCTGGCGAAAACGCTGATCGCAGGCGGCAACGTGCTGCTGCTGGACGAGCCGTCGAACGATCTCGACGTCGAAACGCTGCGCGCGCTCGAAGACGCGCTGCTCGAATTCGCCGGCTCGGTGATGGTGATCTCGCACGATCGCTGGTTCCTCGACCGTATCGCGACGCACATCCTCGCGTTCGAAGGCGATTCGCAAGTCACGTTCTTCAACGGCAATTACCAGGAGTACGAAGCGGACAAGCGCGCACGTCTCGGCGAAGAAGCAGCGCGTCCGAAGCGTTTGCGCTACAAGCCGATCACCCGTTAAGCGTCCGCCGTTCCGCTGTATCGCCGTCCGCAGCCGGGCCGTTTTTTTCCACGGTTCGATGCGGACGGCATAAGAGTTGCTCCTTCGCTCGCAGGATCGCGTGCGATCCTCGCAGTTCCCAGACGCGGGCACCCGCTGCCTGCGCCGCGCATCCGGTGCCTCGAGCGCATCATGTGCGGCAATCCGCACTACATAACCCGAACCACGGCCAGCGCACGGACGAGGAGGTCGCATGGCGATGTCGATGGGCAAGCGCGTGACGTTGGCCGCCGCAGGCGCAATCGTGCTGCTTGCCGTCATTGCGCTGGGCGGGTGGTATTTCGTGCAACACGAAGTGAAAGAGCGCGTCGCCGAGGCGCTCGCGCCGCTCGGCACAGCCGAGCGCATCGACGTGGGGTTGTCGGCGATCACGCTGCGCCACGTCCGGCTGACGGCGCCCAGCGACTGGCCGACACCCAACGCCCTCACCGCCGACGAAATCACCATGACACCCGACATACGCGATCTGTTCACGCATCGCGTGCATCTGCAAAGCGTCGTGGTGCGCGGCTTCAGTCTGGTGCTCGTGCGCACCGCGAGCGGCAGGCTGGAAATCCTGCCCAAGCTGCGTCAAGCGGTCAGCCGTCCCGGCCAGCCGGCAAGCGAAGCGAGCAGCGCGGCGGACAACCGCCCGCCGTTACCCGCCGAAAAACTCATCGATCACATCGCGTTCGCCGACGGCCAGTTCGTCTTTTACGACGAGATGATCCGCAAGCCGCCTTACAAAGTGACCGTCAGCGACGCGAGCGCAACGGTCGATCACATCCATCTGCCCGACCTCACCGAGCCGGCCAGGCTGTCTGTCAAAGGCTCGATCAAAGGGCCGGCGCACACGGGCACGGTGACGTTCGATGGCTGGATGAAGATAGCCAGCAAGGACTCGCAGACGACCACGACGCTGCGCGGCGTCGACGTCGTGACGCTCGATCCGTATCTGTTGAAGAAGGCAGGCACGAAAACGCAGGTCACGGGAGGCACGCTCGACCTCAATCTGCAGGCGACGGTGACGAGCTATCACATTCACGCGCCGGGCACCGTCACGCTGCATCATCTGCAGCTCGCCGCGACGGACGACCCGCTCGACACGTTCATGCAAATCCCCGCGCGCGCCGCCGTCGCCGCGCTCAAAAAACACGGCGACGACATCACGCTGCACTTCGTCATAGACGGCAATCTGCGCGATCCGAAGTTCAAGCTCAATGAAAGCGTGATGACGGAGCTGCGCGCGAACTTCGCGAAGGCGCTCGGCGTCAGCGCCGAGGGCGTCGCAAAGGGTGCGGGCGAAACGGTGAAAGGATTAGGAAACGCGCTGAAAAATTTACTGGGTCAGTGAGGCCGCTTCAGCGCAGTCTTACACGGGCAAACCCAGTTCGCGGAGTTTCGCCTCCGTTTGCGTGGCGTTCGTGTGATGCACGCCATGCCAGCCCAGTTCCGTCGCGGCGGCCGCGTTCTTGAGGTTGTCGTCGATAAAAACGAGTTCGTGCGCCTCGATGTCCGGCAGATGCGCGCGGATACGGCTTAGCATCTCCGCGAAAATCGCCGGGTCGGGCTTGACCATCTTCACGCGCCCGGACACGACGATGTCCTTGAAGCGCCGCAACACAGGGTAGTGCTCCCACGCATACGGGAAGGTCTCGTCCGACCAGTTCGTCAGGCCGAAGAGCGGCACATTCGCGGCTTCGAGCTTCGCCACGGTCGCGACGCCGTCTTCGAACTCGCCCGCCACCATGTGATGCCAGCGCTCGTAAAACGCCCGGATCAGCGCTTCGTGCTCGGGAAACTTCGCGACCAGTTCGGCTGTGCCTTCGGCGATCGGCTGCCCGCCGTCCTGACGGATGACCCAGTCCATCGTACAGACGTTCGACAGGAACCATGCGCGCTCGGCATCGTCGGGAATCAGCTCGCGATACAGATACTGCGGGCTCCAGTCGATCAGCACGCCGCCAAAATCGAATACGACTGCCTTGATGGTCATGCGAACTCCGTTTGCAGAATGTCAGCGAGAGAACGCACCTTGACGCGCTTGCCCGTCATCGACGAATTCGCCCAGACGAAGTTCTGGTGCTCGACGATCTTGTCGGCGGTGAGGTGCGGCTTGTCTTGCGTGGTGTGCAGATCGGCGACGACGGTCGTGCGCAGACCGAGCAATTCGGCGCGGCGCGCCGTAGCGTTGACGCAGAACTCGGACGCGTAACCGCAGATCACCACGCTATCGATGTCTCGTTGACGAAGTTGATCGGCCAGCGGCGTCGCATGAAACGAGTCGCCGACTGTCTTGTAGATCGACGCGTCCGCTTGCGCGCGCTCCAGCGCGGCGGGCAACTGCCAGGCGTCGCTGCCGCGCGCAAGTGGACCGTTAGCGTCGCTCTCGTGCTGCACGAAGAAGACAGGCGCATTCGCCTTGCGCGCTGCCGCCGTGAGCCGGTTGATGCCGTCGATTACTTCGTTGCCGCGATACGCGGGAGAAGGCCCGCTGAAAAACATCTGCTGTACGTCGATGACGATGACGGCAACACCGGACATGCGAGCCTCGCTATTCGATGGCAATGGATGATTGAGCGAAACGGCGACGTTGAACGACCGAGCCGCCGTTCAGAAGCGACTCGCCAGCATAGCTGCGAACGGGATTCAGTGTAAAACCCGCTGCACGATCGGCTCGCCTCGCTTTCGAGCGATCGCGCAGCGGAATGCGGCACGTCAGACCGGCCGCGTGCGCGTCTCCAGCCACGCCTTCGCGTCGCCCGACACATGCGGCGACACGCGCGTGCGCACCATCTCGTGATACGCGTTGAGCCACGCGCGCTCGTCGTCGTTCAACAGGTTCAGCGCGACGCAGCGCGTGTCGATCGGGCACAGCGTCAGCGTTTCGAATTCGAGGAAATCGCCGAACTCGGTCTTTCCGGCCGAGCGATTGAGCACCAGATTCTCGATGCGGATGCCCCACTTGCCCGGACGATAGATACCCGGCTCGATCGACGTGATCATGCCCTCTTCCATCGCGGTCCACGCCTCGGCGGGCGCGTAGTGCGAAATCACCTGCGGACCTTCGTGCACATTCAGGAAGTAGCCGACGCCGTGGCCCGTGCCGTGTCCGTAGTCCGCGCCCGCTTCCCAGATCGGCGCGCGCGCGATCGAATCGAGCATGGGCGAACGGATGCCGCGCGGAAACTTCGCACGCGACAGCGCCATCGTGCCCTTCAGCACGGTCGTGAAGTCGCGGCGATGTTCGTCGTTGATCGTCCCGATCGGCACGACGCGCGTGATATCAGTCGTGCCGCTCAGATACTGGCCGCCCGAGTCGATCAGCAGCAGGCCGTTGCCTTCGATAGTGGAATGCGACGCGGGTGTCGCGCGGTAATGCGGCATCGCGCCGTTCGCATTGAAGCCGGCGATGGTCGCGAAGCTCAGCGTAACGAAGCCCGGCCGGCGCGCGCGCGCTGCAGTGAGCTGTTCGTCGATGGTCAGCTCGGTGATCTTTTCGCGGCCCAACGCGCCTTCGAACCACGCGAAAAATTCGGCGAGTGCCGCACCGTCCTGCTCCATTGTCGAACGGACGTGTTCGGCTTCGGCTTCCGTCTTGCGCGACTTGAAGAACGTGGACGGATTCACAGCCTCCACGATCCCCACGGAAGCCGGCACTGATTGCAACAGGCCATACGTAATGCGGCGCGGGTCGATTAGCAGCGTCTGGCCGTCCGGCAGCGCGGCGAGCGCGTCGGCTGCCTTCGCGTACGGCTCGACGCGAATGCCGTCGCGTGCGAGCGACTCGGCCAGTTCCGCCGGCACCTTGCCGTCGACCACGAACAGCGACGCACGCTCGAGTCCGATCAACGCGTGCGCGACGAATACCGGGTTGTAGTTCACGTCCGCGCCGCGCAGATTCAGCAGCCAGGCGAGATCGTCGAGCGTGGAAATGAAGTGCCACTGCGCGCCCTTTTCCCGCATGGCGCGGCGGATCTGGTCGAGCTTCTGCGCGCGCGGCACGCTCGCGTGCGGCGCGACGTGTTCGTAGACGGCAGCCGTCGGCAGCGACGGGCGCTGCGGCCAGACGGTGTCGAGCAGATCGAGGTCCGTGCGCAGCTCGACGCCGCGAGCCTTCAGCGCGTCGGTCAGCGCGCGCGCCGCCGCGACGCCTAGCACCGCGCCGTCGACGCCGACCGTCGCGCCCGCCGGCACGTTCTGCGCGAGCCAGTCGATGTGCGGCGCGCTTTGCTGCCCGCCGAACATCTTCATCAGCTGGATGCCCGTGCCCGTCAGTTGCGCCTCGGCCTGCACCCAATAGCGGCTGTCCACCCACAGCCCGGCGAAATCCGCCGTCACGACCAGCGTGCCGACCGAGCCAGTGAAGCCCGACAGCCATTCGCGGCCTTGCCAGCGGCCGGGCAGATATTCGGAAAGATGCGGGTCCGCCGATGGCACGAGCCAGGCGGCGAGGCCCGCCTGCTTCATCGCGCTTCGCAGTTGCGCAATGCGCTCTGGGATCGAGGCGGTTTCGGGGAGACGTACGTTCATCGGTTTCACCTGCAAGAATTCATCGACGGGAGAACAAGCCGACCGTCACGGCAACGGCAACAAGCGCGATAGCGGTGCAGACGGGCCACTCGAGCGTGTCGCCGTCGTGGAAGAGTTGAGTGACATTGCCGGCCATGTGCGCGATGACGGCGCCCGCCACGCCGATCAGCACCGCCATCCACAGCGCGACGTGGCTCGCACGCCGCAGCGGATGTAGCCACCAGCTGGCCGCGCCGACAACGGCGCCAAGAATGATCAGTCCGGGCCAACCCATTAGCGTCCACCGCCCATCAATTTAAGACTGTTCTGATAGGCGGCTGTTTTGTCGATGGCTAGCATTTTTTTCTCTTTCACTAGAAGGTCCGCGCGGCTTTCTGCGTAGCGGTTGAGTTTAGGGGCCGGGGTGAGGTTAAGCAAGCTGAAAGCCTCCTGTGCCAGACCGCTGCATCCACCCCACCGTCCATGCGAATTGCCCTTATTGAGCCTGACCTCCGGCATGCGGAAATCGTCGGCCGGCTACTGCTTGCCGGGGGGCATGCGTGTCATCACTTCCCCTCCAGCGCGCCTTTTGTGACGGGCGCCGCGAGCGAATTCTTCGATCTCCTCCTCACCGCCGCCTATTGCGGCGACGCTCCCGCGGAAGACGTGATCATGCAGGTACGTCAGGTTCTGCCGGGCCTGCCCGTCATCGCCATGATGACGACGCCGCGCGAAAGCGAACTGGTCGCAATGTTGCAGGCAGGCGCCGACGACTGCCTGTCGAAGCCCGTGCGCGGTCCCGAGATGCTGGCCCGCATCGAAGCGTTGATGCGCCGCGCCGGCGTCCGCCGCCCGCGCAACCGCGCGCGCGAAATGTTCGGCGAGTATGCATTCGACGCCGGCCGCTCCGTCGTCAGTTTTCGGGGCCAGAGCATCACGCTGACACCGAAAGAACTCCAGTTCGCGCTGCTGCTGTTTACGAATATGTCGCGGCCGGTGTCGCGCGCGCATATCCTGGAGACCGTCTGGTCGCGCCGCCGCGACGTAAAGTCGCGCACGCTCGACACGCACGCGTCGCGCATCCGCACCAAGCTCGAACTTCGGCCGGAATTCGGCTACACCCTTACGCCGTTGTACGGCTACGGCTACCGTCTGGACCAGATTCCACTCGAAAACACGGATAGCGCGGATAAACCCGCGCCGACTGAAAGAATCGCGGAAACGCTATAATATTGGGCCTAACCATAGCCCCAATACGTCGCGCCTAAAACGCCCAGTGTCCCCGTGCAACTGCTAACGATCGGAATCAACCATCACACCGCGCCCGTCGCCTTGCGCGAACGCGTGGCGTTTCCGGTCGAACAGATCAAGCCGGCACTGTCGACGTTCAAAGACATTTTCCTCGGCCGCACGGCCCGCACGGCGCCGGAAGCGGCCATCCTGTCCACCTGCAACCGCACCGAGCTCTACTGCGCCACCGACGACCAGGCCGCCCGCGAGGCCGCCATCCACTGGCTGTCGAAGTACCACAACATCACCGTCGACGAACTCGCGCCGCACGTATACGCGCTGCCGCAATCGGAGGCCGTGCGCCACGCGTTTCGCGTCGCGTCGGGGCTGGACTCGATGGTGCTGGGCGAGACGCAGATCGTCGGCCAGATGAAGGATGCCGTGCGCACGGCGTCGGAAGCGGGCGCGCTTGGCACCTATCTGAACCAGTTGTTCCAGCGCACCTTCGCCGTCGCGAAAGAGGTGCGCACCACGACTGAAATCGGGGCGCAATCGGTGTCGATGGCCGCCGCCGCGGTGCGTCTCGCGCAGCGCATTTTCGACAAGGTGTCGAATCAGCGCGTGCTGTTCATCGGCGCGGGCGAGATGATCGAACTGTGCGCGACACACTTTGCCGCGCAGCAGCCGCGCGAGCTGGTCGTCGCGAACCGCACGGCCGAGCGGGGCCAGCGTCTCGCCGACCGTTTCAACGGCCGGGCGATCCCGCTGTCGGAATTGCCCACCCGCATGCACGAGTTCGACATCATCGTGTCGTGCACGGCATCGACGCTGCCCATCATCGGTCTTGGCGCCGTCGAGCGCGCGGTGAAGGCACGCCGTCACCGCCCCATTTTCATGGTCGATCTCGCCGTGCCGCGCGACATCGAACCGGAAGTCGGCAAGCTCGAAGACGTATTCCTGTACACCGTCGACGACCTCGGCGCGATCGTCCGCGAAGGCAACGCGTCGCGCCAGGCCGCCGTCGCGCAGGCCGAGACGATCATCGAAACGCGCGTGCAGAACTTCATGCAGTGGCTCGACGCGCGCAGCATCGTGCCCGTCATCCGCCATATGCACACGCAGGCGGACGCGCTGCGCCGCGCCGAAGTCGAAAAGGCGCAAAAGCTGCTCGCGCGCGGCGACGATCCGGCTGCCGTGCTCGAAGCGCTATCGCAGGCGCTCACCAACAAGCTGATCCACGGTCCTACGCACGCGCTCAACCGCGCGAGCAGCGAGGAGCGCGATTCGCTCATCGAACTGATGAGCGGCTTCTACAAGCACGCTCACTCTTCTTCCGAGCGTTAGCGGCGCTACACGCCGCGGCATCGCGCGGGTTGCCGACCAGGCCCGCGTGGTGCTTCATCTCATTGTCCGGGGCTTTCGTCCCGGGTTATCGTCCCGATTTCCCGAATCAGCCGTCCTTTCCGGAGCCCGCTCCGACCGCCCTAATGAAAACGAGCATGCAAGCCAAGCTCGACCAGCTCACCACCCGGCTGGCCGAACTGAACGACCTGTTGAGCCGCGAAGACATCACGACGAACATCGACCAATACCGCAAGCTCACGCGCGAACACGCGGAACTGCAGCCCGTCGTCGAGCACTACGGCCTATGGCGCCAGTCCATGACCGACGCGGCCACCGCGCAGGAACTGCTGTCGGATGCATCGATGAAGGACTTCGCGGAGGAGGAAATCCGCTCGGCGCGCGATCGGATGGAAAAGCTCGAAGGCGAGTTGCAGAAAATGCTGCTGCCAAAAGACCCGAACGACGAGCGCAACATCTTCCTCGAAATCCGCGCGGGCACGGGCGGGGACGAATCGGCGCTGTTCGCGGGCGACCTGCTGCGCATGTACCTGCGCTACGCGGAACGCAATCGCTGGCAGGTCGAGATGATGTCGGCGAGCGAATCGGATCTGGGCGGCTACAAGGAAGTGATCGTGCGGATCGCGGGCGACGCCGCGTATTCGAAGCTGAAGTTCGAATCGGGCGGTCACCGCGTGCAGCGCGTGCCCGCCACGGAAACGCAGGGCCGCATCCACACGTCGGCGTGTACGGTGGCGGTGATGCCGGAAGCGGATGAAATCGGCGAAGTCGAGATCAACCCCGCCGATCTGCGCATCGACACGTTCCGCGCGTCCGGCGCGGGCGGCCAGCACATCAACAAGACCGACTCCGCCGTGCGCGTCACGCACCTGCCCACAGGTATCGTGGTCGAATGTCAGGACGACCGCTCGCAGCACAAGAACAAGGATCGCGCGCTGAAAGTGCTCGCCGCGCGCATCAAGGACAAGCAGTACCACGAGCAGCACGCGAAGGAAGCCGCGACGCGCAAGAGCCTGATCGGCTCGGGCGACCGTTCGGAGCGCATCCGCACCTATAACTTCCCGCAAGGCCGTCTCACCGATCACCGCATCAACCTGACGCTGTATCGCCTCGAATCGATCATGGAAGGCGATCTCGACGAGCTGATCGCGGCGCTCGTGTCCGAGCATCAGGCGGAACTGCTCGCGTCGCTGGGCGACGCGGACTGAGCGGCGCACATGAATACCGTCGACACCGTCGCCACGTTGCTTCACGCGTCGCCGCTGCCCGCGCTCGAAGCGCGCATTCTGCTCGGGCACGCGTTGGGCTGGCGTCGCACGGAACTGATCACACGCGCGGGCGACGCCCTCGACACCGCCAAGGTGGCGGCCTTTCGCGATCTGCAAGCACGGCGCGTGGCGGGCGAGCCGATCGCGCAACTGATCGGCTCGCGTGAGTTCTTCGGGCTCGAGTTCCAGGTCACGCGCGACGTGCTGATTCCACGGCCCGAAACCGAACTGCTCGTCGAAACGGCCGTGCAGGCGCTCGAAGGCCGCGCCGCGCGCTCGCGCGTGCTCGATCTCGGCACGGGCACGGGGGCGATTGCTGTGTCGATCGCGTGGTCGCGGCCGGACGCACGCGTTTGGGCCGTCGACCGTTCCGCCGAAGCGCTAGCCGTTGCCGGGCGCAACGCCACCAGGCTCCTCGAACCGAAACGCCCGGGCGGCGACCTGCAATTCGCGCAGAGCGACTGGTACGCCGCGCTCGACGACTCGCTCACGTTCGACGTGATCGTCAGCAACCCGCCGTATATCGCGAGCGGCGATCCGCATCTGTCGCAAGGCGATCTGCGTTTCGAGCCGCGCGGCGCGCTCACCGACGAAGCCGACGGTCTCTCGGCAATCCGCGCGATCGTCGCCGGCGCGCCGGCGCGGCTCGTGCCGAACGGCGTGCTGTGGATGGAGCACGGCTACGATCAGGCCGAAGCCGTTCGCGCGATCCTCGCGGCGCAAGGTTTTGCCGACGTGCGTTCGGAACGCGATCTGGCGGATATCGAACGCATCAGCGGCGGTCGCTGGCCGGGTTGATGCGCTGCGGCGCGCCCGCGCCGATCCAGCCGCCGGTCGCTATCAGAGAAATCCGCTATCATTTCACTCTATCTCTTATACACACCGGAACCGCAAGGTCAGTCATGGACACGCAACAACGCATCAAGCAAATCGTCGACGAAAACCCCGTCGTGCTCTTCATGAAAGGCAACGCGCAATTCCCGATGTGCGGCTTCTCGGGCCGCGCGGTGCAGATTCTGAAGGCATGCGGCGTCGATCAGTTCAAGACGGTCAACGTCCTCGAAGACGACGAAGTGCGCCAGGGCATCAAGGAATTCTCGAACTGGCCGACCATCCCGCAGCTGTACGTCAACGGTGAATTCGTCGGCGGCTCGGACATCATGATGGAGATGTATCAGTCGGGCGAACTGCAGCAACTCTTCGCTGCTGCTTAAGCGACGAGAGACGGCGCCGCACGTCATGGAAACACGCGCCGCGGCGCCTCGCCGTCTCATCGTCGCCATTACGGGAGCGACGGGCGCCATTTACGGCGTCCGGCTGCTCCAGACGCTGCGCAAACTGGGCGGCGTCGAAAGCCATCTGCTGATTTCCAGCGCCGGATGGCTCAATATCCAGCACGAACTCCAATTGTCGCGTGAAGACGTGCATCCGCTCGTGGATGTCGTTCATTCCGTGCGCGACGTCGGCGCGAGCATCGCGTCCGGCTCGTTCTCGACCGACGGCATGATCATCGCGCCGTGTTCGATGAAAACGCTCGCGAGTGTCGCGCACGGGCTTTCCGACAATCTGATCACGCGCGCCGCCGATGTGACACTGAAGGAACGTCGACGGCTCGTGCTGATGGTGCGGGAAACGCCGTTCAACCTCGCGCATCTGCGCAACATGACGGCGGTGACCGAAATGGGCGGCGTGATTTTTCCGCCGCTGCCCGCCTTCTACAATCGGCCCGAGACAGTTGATCAAATGGTCGATGATACCGTCGCCCGCGTGCTCGACCTGTTCGCGCTGGGTCCGGCGCTCGCGCCCGCCTGGCAAGGGTTGAACAGTCCGCCGCAGTGAAACGCCCGGCTTGCTCCGCCTATTCACAACTGCCGCGAGACAATCAAATCCCCGTTTCGCCGTTTATCAAATGGCAGTGCGGCCTTATATTGGCTTCAACGAAACTTATCCGGCCTTCATCTGGCCCGCACTGCCATGACCCGCTTGCCTTCCCTGTTCCTGTCGCACGGCGCGCCGACGCTGCCGATCGACCCGTCGATGCCACGCGCGGAATTCGCGTCCCTGTCTGCTGAAGTGCCGCGCCCAAAGGCGATACTGATGTTGTCCGCTCATTGGATGACGCAGCGACCCACGGCCAGCACCTCGGACGCGCCAGAGACGATTCATGACTTCTATGGCTTCCCGCGTCAGTTGTACGAGATTCAGTACCCGGCGCCGGGCGCGCCCGATATCGCGCGCCGCGCCGCCACACTGCTCGACGAACAGGGCATTCCGACCGCGACGCAACCGCACGGTCTCGACCACGGCGCATGGGTGCCGATGCTGCTGATGTTCCCGCACGCCGACGTGCCGATCGCCCAATTGTCGATCCAGCCAAGGCTCGATCCCGCGCATCACTTCCGCGTCGGGCGCGCGCTGCGCCCGCTGCAGGACGAGGGCGTGATGATCGTCGGTTCGGGGCAGATTACGCACAATCTGCGCGAAGCGGATTTCTCGGCACGGCCGGAAGACGCCGATCCGCGCGTCACCGAGTTCACCGACTGGTTCGAAGCGCGCCTCGCCGACCGCGATATCGATGCGTTGCTCGATTACCGGCGTCAGGCGCCGCACGCCGCGTTCATGCATCCGACGGATGAACACCTGCTCCCCGTGTTCGCCGCGCTGGGCGCCGCGCCGGATGACTACACGCTCGGCATTCAGTCGCTCGGGACGTTCCAGCGATCGCTGGCGATGACCAACTATGTGTTCGGCACCGCGTAAGCGCCCGGCCGCGCATCGCAAATAGAAAAAGCCCGCCAGAACCTGGCGGGCTTTTTCATTGGACAAGCAATCGATCGCCGTCGATCAGGCGCCGATACCTTCGAGAATCTCGTCGTGCGACTCACGCTCGTTCAGATACTCGGTGCGATAGCCCGTATGCACGCCCCAGTAGTAGAAGATCAGCGAGAACACGATGACG
>NZ_JAGUUD010000167.1:0-13292 GCF_020177535.1 Paraburkholderia sp. XV
GGTGCCGCCCCGCACAGGGGCGACGCTTGAAGCGAGCTAACGCATCGCGGATGCCGGCGAAAAGGCCATAACACCGAACGGCGACGACGCGTGAAGCAAGACAACAAATCGCGGATGCCAGCGCAAAGGCAATCCAAGGATGCCAACGCAAAGCCAACCAACCCAACCACCCCGCGCAACAACAATCAAAAACCCTCACGCGTGCACACTAACCCCACCAATAGAATTACTAATCACCGCATGCGCAAGCGGCGCGACCTGCTTACGCCGCTCCCGCGTAGGAGCAGTACCGAAAGCATCCCGATAGCTCTTACTAAAGTGACATGCCGACTGAAACCCGCACGCCATCGTGATATGCATGATCGACATATCCGTCTGCAACAAAAGCTCCCGCGCGCGCCTTAACCGCAAAGTCAGATAGTAATGAGTAGGCGTCATCCCAAGATGCTCACGGAACAATCGCTGCAACTGTCGTTGCGACATATTCGCAAGCCTCGCGAGTTCTTCCCGCGATAGCGGCTCTTCAATATTGTTCTCCATCAGAGCAATGACTTCGAACAACGACTTGTTCGCAGAGCCGAGCCGCGCCACCAGCGGCATCCGTTGCTGCGCGCTGTTATCGCGCACATGCTCGACGATGAACTGCTCGGCAATCTGCGTGACACGCGGCGTGCCGACGCGCGCGGCAATCAGGTTGAGCATCATGTCGAGCGGCGCAACCCCGCCAGTGCACGTCACGCGATCGCGATCGATGACGAAGAGCTCTTTCAGGAACCGCGTGTCGGGAAACTCTTCCTTGAGCGCCGACATGTTCTCCCAGTGAATTGCGCACGCATAACCCGCCAGTAATCCCGACTTGGCGAGCGCATACGTGCCCGTGCACAGGCTGCCCAGCGCAACGCCCGCGCGCGCGAAGCGCCGCAGCGTCGACTGATGCTCAGGCGTGGTCACGCGCTGCACGTCAATGCCGCCGCATACGAACACGATATCGGGTGTGCCCACGCAATCGGCCGGGCCAGTATCCACGGACAGACCGTTGCTGGCGCTGACAGGGCCCCCTTCCGGGCTAATGATCGACCAGCGGTAGAGCGTCTGCCCGCTGAGATAGTTGGCCATGCGCAGCACCTCGATCGCATTCGTGAACGCGATCATCGTGAAGTTGGGCAGCGGCATGAACGCGAAGTGCGACAACGACGCGGTTCGATCGGGCGACATGGTTCGGGCGTTCCTTCAGCTCGATGTTCTGTTACGGCCGAGTGGGGAAACGGCCTTTCTTATTCTGCGAGTGAGCGCAACAAGCATGCCATACGGCTAAACCCTGGCTGGATAACCTCGTTGCGGCAGTGCATTCGCGCGATCGCACCGGCGCTGTGCAATGTTGGCACTGTCCGCGAGCCTGACGCGCTCCCATGCGGTGCTCCGTGCACGAACAGATAACCGCCGGACGCTGCAACGCACCATCGCAAAATCGCATCACTCTGCTGCATTGACACCACGGATAAGCACGACCGGTCGATTCCGTCACTTGTCCAAAACGGACTTGCATGGCGGAAAAGGCAAAGAACGCGTCTGAAATCGTAAATTGACCGGGCAGGCGAAAGACAAGAATAGAGTCGTCGGTGGAGGTGGTGCAAAGCCAGTCCAGTCAAGGGATAGCGCGGAATCGGACAGTTGGCCTCGCACTCGCTTTTCGCTTTTCAGCTATCAACGGTCAACTGAACGGAAGCCATGTCGAACGCCAACCCATTCTTCTCGCAGTCCCTCGCCGAGCGCGACGCAGCCGTACGCAAGTCGGTCCTCAAGGAACTCGAACGCCAGCAGTCGCAGGTCGAGCTGATCGCGTCGGAAAACATCGTGTCGCGCGCCGTGCTCGAAGCACAAGGCTCGGTACTGACGAACAAGTACGCGGAAGGCTATCCCGGCAAACGCTACTACGGCGGCTGCGAATTCGTCGATGAAGTGGAAGCGCTCGCCATCGAACGGATCAAGAAGCTCTTCAATGCAGATTTTGCGAACGTGCAGCCGCACTCGGGCGCGCAAGCCAACGGCGCCGTGATGCTCGCGCTCGCCAAGCCGGGCGACACGATCCTCGGCATGTCGCTCGACGCAGGCGGGCACCTGACGCACGGCGCGAAGCCGGCGCTGTCCGGCAAGTGGTTCAATGCGGTTCAGTACGGCGTGGATCGCGAAACCTTGCGCATCGACTACGACCAGGTCGAAAAGCTCGCGCACGAGCACAAGCCGTCGCTGATCATCGCGGGCTTCTCCGCTTATCCGCGCGTGCTGGATTTCGCGCGCTTCCGTGCGATCGCCGATAGCGTCGGCGCGAAGCTGATGGTCGACATGGCGCACATCGCCGGCGTCATCGCGGCAGGCCGTCATCCGAACCCGATCGAACACGCCCATGTCGTGACCTCGACCACGCACAAGACACTGCGCGGTCCGCGCGGCGGCTTCGTGCTGACCAACGAAGAAGACATCGCGAAGAAGATCAACTCGGCCGTATTCCCCGGTCTGCAAGGCGGCCCGCTGATGCATGTGATCGCGGGCAAGGCCGTCGCATTCGGCGAAGCACTCGAAGACAACTTCAAGACCTATATCGACAACGTGCTGGCAAACGCGCAGGCGCTCGGCGAAGTGCTGAAGGAAGGCGGCGTCGACCTGGTGACGGGCGGCACCGACAACCATCTGCTGCTCGTCGATCTGCGCCCGAAGGGCTTGAAGGGCACACAGGTCGAACAGGCGCTCGAACGTGCGGGCATCACGTGCAACAAGAACGGCATTCCGTTCGATACGGAAAAGCCGACGGTCACGTCAGGCATTCGGCTCGGTACGCCGGCGGGTACGACGCGCGGCTTCGGCGTTGCTGAGTTCCGTGATATCGGCCGCCTGATTCTCGAAGTATTCGACGCGCTGCGCACGCATCCCGACGGCGACGCGGCAACGGAACAACGCGTGCGCCGCGAGATCTTCGCGCTGTGCGAACGCTTCCCGATCTACTGAACCGCTCTATCCATACGAAAGCCCCACAGCTACGGAGTCAACAATGAGCAACCTGCACGACAGCAGCATCATTATCGACGGTCTGAACATTTCGAAGTTCGACCGCTCGGTGTTCGAGGACATGAGAAAGGGCGGCGTCACCGCGGTCAACTGTACGGTCTCCGTGTGGGAAGACTTCCAGAAGACCATCGACAATATCGCGGAAATGAAGCAGCAGATCCGCGAGTACAGCGAGATTCTCACGCTCGTGCGCACGACGGACGACATTCTGCGCGCCAAGAAAGAGAACAAGACGGGCATCATCTTCGGCTTCCAGAACTCGTATGCGTTCGAGGATAACCTCGGCTATATCGAAGTGTTCAAGGAACTCGGCGTGAACGTGGTGCAGCTTTGCTACAACACGCAGAACCTCGTCGGCACCGGCTGCTATGAACCGGACGGCGGCCTGTCGGGCTATGGGCGCGAAGTGATTCAGGAAATGAACCGCGTCGGCATCATGGTCGATCTGTCGCATGTGGGCGGAAAGACTTCTTCCGACGCAATCGCCTGCTCGAAGAAACCCGTCACGTATTCGCACTGCTGCCCGTCGGGTCTCAAGGAGCATCCGCGCAACAAGAGCGACGAGCAACTGAAAGAGATCGCCGACGCGAACGGCTTCGTCGGCGTGACGATGTTCGCACCGTTCCTCAAGCGTGGCCCGGATGCGACCGTCGAGGACTACCTCGAAGCGATCGACTATGTGATCAATGTGATCGGCGAAGACAAGGTGGGCATCGGCACCGACTTCACGCAAGGCTACTCGACCGAGTTCTTCGACTGGATCACGCACGACAAGGGCCGCTATCGCCGTCTGACGAACTTCGGCAAGGTGGTGAACCCGGAAGGCATCCGCACGATCGGCGAATTCCCGAACCTGACGGCTGCAATGGAAAAGGCTGGCTGGAGCGAATCGCGCATCAAGAAAGTGATGGGCGAGAACTGGCTGCGCGTGTTCGGCGAAGTCTGGAACGTCTGATAAGCGAAACCCGAGAGTACAAGGAAACCTGCAATGCAACCGCAACTGCCCATCGACGTCGATCCGAACACGGGTGTCTGGACCACCGACGCGCTGCCGATGCTGTATGTGCCGCGTCATTTCTTCACGAACAATCACGCGGCCGTCGAAGAAGCGCTCGGCGTCGAAGCGTATGCCGAGATTCTCTACAAGGCCGGCTACAAGTCCGCGTACTACTGGTGCGACAAGGAAGCGAAGCAGCACGGCATCAGCGGCATGGCCGTATTCGAGCATTACCTGAACCGCCTGTCGCAACGTGGCTGGGGTCTGTTCAAGATCATCGAAGCCGACCCGGCGACGGCACACGCGAAGATCGAACTGCGCTATTCGTCGTTCGTGCTGCAGCAGCCAGAAAAGAGCGGCAAGCTCTGCTACATGTTCGCCGGCTGGTTCGCGGGCGCGATGGACTGGGTCAACGACACGACGGAAGGCGGCAAGAAGGCACCGCGCAGCCAGTCGAAGGAAGCTCAGTGCGCGGGCGAGCATTCTGACCACAAGCACGATCACTGCGTATTTGAAGTATCCCCGCTTGCAGCCTGACAACAGAAGTACAGGCACGCAGCGGCGCGCGCATTGGCAATGCGCTGGCTGCGTGACTGAAACAAGAGACTGAATCGAACCCGCCCGAGGTCGCCCGCAATGCGTTACCCCAATCTGTTCAAACCCTTGACGCTCAATCAGCTGACGTTGCGCAACCGCATCGTCAGCACCGCGCACGCCGAGGTATACGCCGAACCGGGCGGCCTGCCCGGCGACCGCTATATCCGCTATTACGAGGAAAAGGCCAAGGGCGGTGTGGGCCTCGCCGTGTGCGGCGGGTCGAGCCCGGTGTCGATCGACAGTCCGCAAGGCTGGTGGAAGTCGGTCAATCTGTCGACCGACAAGATCATCGACCCGCTGTCGCGTCTTGCCGAAGCGATGCATCGCCACGGCGCGAAGATCATGATTCAGGCGACGCACATGGGCCGCCGCTCCGCATTTCATGGCGAGCACTGGCCGCATCTGATGACGCCTTCCGGCGTGCGCGAGCCCGTGCACCGCGGCAACGCGAAGATCATCGAAGTGGAGGAAATCCGCCGCATCATCAGCGACTTCGCGGCGGCTGCGAAGCGCGTGAAGGACGCGGGCATGGA
This sequence comes from Paraburkholderia sp. XV, assembly GCF_020177535.1. Lineage (NCBI taxonomy): Bacteria > Pseudomonadati > Pseudomonadota > Betaproteobacteria > Burkholderiales > Burkholderiaceae > Paraburkholderia > Paraburkholderia sp. XV. The sequence continues at coordinate 5,191 of NZ_JAGUUD010000167.1, forward strand.
CGGCATCGAAATTTCGGCCGCGCACCAGCATCTGATCGATCAGTTCTGGAGCCCGCGCACGAACTTCCGTACCGACGAATGGGGCGGCTCGCTCGAAAACCGTCTGCGTTTCGGCGTCGAAGTGTTGCAGGCGGTGCGCGACGCGGTCGGCAAGGACTTCTGCGTCGGCCTGCGCATGTGCGGCGACGAGTTCCACGAAGACGGTCTCGATCACGAGCAACTGAAGGAAATCGCGCAAGCGATGTCGGAAAGCGGCTTGATCGATTACATCGGCGTGATCGGTTCCGGCGCGGACACGCACAACACGCTCGCCAACTGCATGCCGCCGATGGCGCTGCCGCCCGAGCCGTTCGTGCATCTCGCGGCGGGCATCAAGTCGGTCGTCAAGCTGCCCGTGATGCACGCGCAAAGCATCCGCGATGCGGGGCAAGCGGAACGTCTGCTGGCGAACGGCATGGTCGACCTCGTCGGCATGACGCGCGCGCAGATCGCCGATCCGCACATGGTCATCAAGATCCGCGATGGCCGCGAAGACGAAATCAAGCAGTGCGTCGGCGCGAACTACTGTATCGACCGCCAGTACAACGGTCTCGATGTGCTGTGCGTGCAGAACGCAGCGACTTCGCGCGAAGCGACGATGCCGCATGTCATTGAGAAAACGCGTGGGCCGCGCCGCAAGGTGGTGGTGGTGGGCGCGGGCCCGGCGGGACTGGAAGCGGCGCGCGTGGCGCGTTCGCGCGGTCACGATGTCGTGCTCTTCGAGAAGAGCGATGCCGTCGGCGGTCAGATCATGCTGGCGGCAAAAGCGCCGCAGCGCGAGCAGATGGCGGGGATCGTGCGCTGGTTCGATATGGAAACGAAGCGTCTGGGCGTCGACCGGCGTCTGGGCGTCGAAGCCGACGAGAAGATGATTCTCGCCGAGAAGCCGGACATCATCGTGCTCGCCACGGGCGGTTCGAGCTTCACGCAGCAGGTGCCCGCGTGGGGTGTCGAAGAAGGTCTCGCCGTGAGTTCGTGGGACATTCTGTCCGGCAAGGTCGAGCCGAAGCAGAACGTGCTCGTCTACGACGGCGTGAGCACGCATGCAGGCGCGGGCGTGGCCGACTTCATTTCGAGCCGCGGCTCGAAGGTCGAGATCGTCACGCCGGATGTGAAAGTGGCCGACGACGTGGGCGGCACGACATTCCCGATTTTCTATCGGCGCCTCTACGCGCAAGGCGTGATCCACACGCCGAACTACTGGCTCGACCGCGTGTACGAGGAAGACGGCAAGAAGATCGCCGTGATCCGCAACGAGTACACGGAAGAGCAGGAAGAGCGCGCCGTCGATCAGGTCATCATCGAGAACGGCAGCACGCCGAACGACGCGCTGTACTGGAAGCTCAAGCCGGAGTCGGTGAATCGCGGGCAGGTGGACGTGCACAAGCTTTTCGCAGCGGAACCGCAACCGTCGCTTTCGGAAGAACTCGGCAACGGCCGCTTCCTGCTGTTCCGGGTCGGCGACTGCATCTCGATGCATAACATCCACGGCGCGATCTACGACGCGCTGCGCCTCTGCAAGGACTTCTGACGATGAGCCCGGCGTTTCTCATCACCGCATTGTTGTGGGTTTCCGTCGCCGGCCTTGCGTTCGCGGTCGCAAAACGGTCGGCTTACTGGCGCCTCGGACGGGCAACGGCAGCCGGCGCATTCGGCTGGACCAACCTGTTGACCATTCCGAAGCGCTATTTCGTCGATCTGCATCATGTCGTCGCGCGTGATCCGTACATCGCGAAGACGCACGTCGCGACGGCGGGCGGCGCCATTGCAGCTTTCGCGTTGGTCTTCATCAACTACGGCCTCGCGATCTATTCGCCGTGGCTCGACCGGCTGATCTTTCTGGCCGCGCTGATCATGCTGGTGGGCGCCGTGTTCGTATGGCGCCGGCGTCACGCGAAGGACGTGCCCGCACGTCTGTCGCGTGGTCCGTGGAATACGCTGCCCTGGCTGCTCGGCTCGTTTGCGCTCGGTCTGCTGCTGTACACGTTGTTGCCGGCGTCGGCGATGTCGGGTGGACTCGCGATCATCTTCGCGCTGCTGATTGCAGCGGGTGCGTTCGCGATGACGTTCGGCGCGGCGCGCGGCGGTCCGATGAAGCATGCGTTGGCCGGTCTCCTGCATCTCGCGTTTCATCCGCGTCAGGAGCGTTTTGCGGCGCAAGGCGACGTGCGCCGCGAAGCGGTCGTTCCGCCCACCGCGCTCAAAGCGCCTGTGCTCGAACAGAACGAATACGGTGTCGGCAAGCCCGTCGAGTTTCGCTGGAACCAGCTGCTGAGCTTCGATGCCTGCGTGCAGTGCGGCAAGTGCGAAGCGGCGTGTCCCGCGTTTGCGGCCGGCCAGCCGCTCAATCCGAAGAAGCTGATTCAGGATCTCGTGACGGGTATGGTCGGCGGCACGGATGCGGCGTATGCGGGCAGCCCGACGCCTGGCATCAAGGTGGGCCAGCATGGCGGCGAGCCGCAGCGTCCTATCATCTCGAGCCTGATCGAAGCCGATACGGTCTGGTCGTGCACGACGTGCCGCGCCTGCGTGCACGAATGCCCGATGCTGATCGAACACGTGGACGCGATTGTCGACATGCGGCGCAACCAGACGCTCGTGCACGGCACGGTGCCGGGAAAGGGCCCCGAAGTGCTCGCGAATCTGCGCGAAACAGGCACGATGGGCGGCTACGACAAGGCGGCGCGCTACGACTGGTCGGTCGATCTGAGTTCGCCTGTCGCGCAGCCGGGCAAGGCTGTCGATGTGCTGCTCGTCGCCGGCGAAGGCGCGTTCGACATGCGCTACCAGCGCACGCTGCGCTCGCTCGTCAAGGTGCTGAACAAGGCGGGCGTCAACTATGCAGTGCTGGGCGCAGAGGAAACGGATACGGGCGACGTCGCGCGCCGACTTGGCGACGAAGCCACGTTCCAGCGCATGGCGAAGCAGATGATGGGCACGCTCGCGACGCTCGATTTCAAGCGCATCGTCACCGCCGATCCGCACGTCATGCACAGCCTGCGCAACGAATATCGCGCGCTTGGCGGGCGCTACGACGTGCTGCATCACACGACGTTCCTCGCGGAACTCGTTGCGAGCGGCAAGCTGTCGCCGAAGGCCATCGCCGCATTCAACGACAAGACCATCACGTATCACGATCCCTGCTATCTGGGCCGCTACAACGGCGAGACGGAAGCGCCGCGCCAGTTGCTGAAGACGATCGGGATCAAGGTCGTCGAGATGGAGCGGCATGGCAAGCGCGGCCGTTGCTGCGGCGGTGGCGGCGGTGCGCCGCTGACGGATATCCCCGGCAAGCAGCGCATTCCCGATATCCGCATCGCTGACGCGCGCTCGATCGGCGCGGACGTGGTCGCGGTAGGCTGCCCGAACTGCACGGCGATGCTCGAAGGCGTGGTCGGTCCGCGTCCCGAGGTGCTCGATGTGGCTGAACTCGTCGCGGCTGCGCTGGAGTGAACGATGACTACGACTATCAAACGTATCGACCCGCGCCGGCCTTTCGTCATCACGGCGGCCGGACTGAAGCGCATCACGCTCGGCGCGGAGCATGTCGCGGGTGCAGCGAATGACCACACGCTGCATGCGGGGGCACATGGCCATGCCGCTGTCAAAACGTTGCGCACGACGCAAGCGCCGCAGCGCTGTTTGCTCGTCGTCGCGCACAGCGACCGTGGCGGTCTCGACGATCACGCGCGTCAGGCGCTGGCGGCTGCCGCGCTGATCGCGGATGCGGCGACCCAGGTCGCGCTGCTGGTGCTCGGCGAACTGAAAGATGACGCCGCCGCGCTCGGCGCGGACAGGGTTATCGAGCTGCCGTCGTTCGACCGCCGCACGTTTGCGCCGGAACGCGAAGTGCAAGCCGTCGCGGCGTGCGTCGCGCAACTCGCGCCTGCGCACATTTTCATACCCGACAACGCGACGGGCGACGGCGATCTCGGCCGGCGCTATGCGGCGCTCGCGGGCGCAAGCATCGCAACGCATGTGGTGCAGATCGACGCGAAGCAGGTCTCGTCCTATGCGCAGGCGAAGCAGGCCTACGCGACGCGCGCATTGCCCGACGTGATCCTGCTTGCGGCCGGCGCAGTCGATACGCGGCTGCCGTTTATCGGCGCAGGCGAGCGGCTCGAACTCACGGCGTTCGCGCAGACGAGCGACGCGTCGAGCAGCGTCTACCGCGATCTCGGCATCGAGGAAATCGACGCCGCGCAGGTCGCGCTGGAAGAAGCGGACTTCATTGTGTCGGCGGGTAACGGCGTAACGGATGTGGCCGCGTTCGAAAAGCTCGCGAGCACGTTCGGCGCGGCAATCGGCGCGAGCCGGGTTGCTGTCGACAACGGCATGTTTACGCGCGACAAGCAGATCGGCGCGACGGGCAAGACCGTCGAGGCGAGTGTCTACATCGCGTTCGGCATTTCGGGCGCGGTGCAGCACTTGCAGGGCATCAAGGATTGCCGCCACGTGATCGCGGTGAATCTGGACGGCAGCGCGCCCATCGTCAAGCGCGCGAACCTGACGATCATCGGCGATACGCAGTCGACCATCGCGTCGCTGATCGACGCGATCGACGAGGCGCGCTCGGGCCGTGGCGCGGGCGCTGCGCCCGCTGTGAAGCAGATCGTCGAAGGAGTCGCGGCATGAACGGCAAGCTCGAAAAAATCGCGGTGCTCGTCTCGGTCGGCAAGCATCCTGTCAGCGGCGTCGCGCGCTATAGCCGCAACGATGCCGCTGCACTCGAAATCGGCCGTCAACTGTCGAACCAGCACGCCGCGCGACTGGATGTGCTGCACGCGGGCGATCCGGGTAATCCCGCACTCGAAGAGTATCTGGCGCTTGGCGCCGAGCGCGTCGAAGTGCTGACCTGCGCGGACAACGGCGATGCCGTCGGCCTGCTCGCGGCCCGGCTGAAAGGCTACGACCTCGTGCTGACGGGTACCTGTGCCGAAGGCGCGTTCGACAGCGGCATGCTGCCTTACCGGCTCGCAGACGCACTGCAGGTCCCGCTCGTTGGCACGGCCGTCGACGTGACGATAGCGGGCGGCCGCGCGACGGTGCGGCAATTCTTGCCGAAGGGCGTGCGCCGCCGCGTCGAGGTCGCGTTGCCCGCCGTCGTCGCCGTGCATCCGCTCGCCACCGTCACGCCGCGCTATGCGTACGCGCGGCTGCGCGCCGGCACGATCGCGCCGCAGCGCGTGGAGGCAGGCGCAGACGCGGAAGCGGCGCAATGGACGCTCGCGCCCGTCGCGCGCAAGCCCGTCCGGCTGGCCGCCGCCGAGAAGCGCACGGGCCATGCCCGCATGCTGTCCGCGACGACCACGGAAAGCCGGGGCGGCAGCGTCGTAATTGAAGGGACTTCGGTCGAAAAAGCACAAGTGATACTCGATTATTTGCGCGAGCATCAACTCATCGAATACTGATTTTGCGCCGCACCCACACGGCCTCGGAACCCGGAGCACACATGAAAGTATCGGCAGACATTCGCGCGCTGGTCGATCGGCGCAAGAAGGGTTACAGCCTCGAAGCACCGTTTTATCTGAGCGACGAAATTTTCGCGCTCGATATGGATGCGATTTTCCGTCAACACTGGATTCAGGTCGCCGTCGAGCCGGACGTTCCCGAGCCGGGCGATTACGTGACCGTCGAACTGGGCAACGATTCGATCCTGATCGTGCGCGACGACGATATGCAAGTCCGCGCATTCCACAATGTGTGCCGCCACCGCGGCGCGCGCCTGTGCAATGAGGACAAGGGTTCAGTCGGCAATATCGTGTGTCCGTATCACAGCTGGACGTACAACCTGTCGGGCGAGCTGATGTTCGCCGAGCACATGGGCGAGAAGTTCGACCGTTGCAAGCACAGCCTGAAGAGCGTGCATGTCGAGAACCTGGCCGGTCTGATTTTCGTGTGCCTCGCGGAACAGCCGCCCGTCGATTTCGCCGTGATGCGCGCCGCGATGGAGCCGTATTTGCTGCCGCACGATCTGCCGAACTGCAAGATTGCTGCGCAGATCGACATCATCGAGAAAGGCAACTGGAAGCTCACGATGGAAAACAACCGCGAGTGCTACCACTGCGTCGCGAATCATCCCGAGCTGACCATTTCGCTCTATGAGTACGGCTTCGGCTATCAGCGCTCGCCCGCGAATGCGGAAGGGATGGATGCATTCGAGCGCACCTGCATCGAGCGCGCGAAGCAATGGGAAGAGATGGATCTGCCTTCCGTCGAAATCGATCGACTGTCGGACGTGACGGGTTTTCGCACGCAACGTCTGCCGCTCGATCGCAGCGGCGAATCGCAGACGCTCGACGCGAAGGTCGCCTCGAAGAAGTTGCTCGGCGAATTTCAGCAGGCCGACCTGGGCGGGCTGTCGTTCTGGACGCAGCCGAATTCCTGGCATCACTTCATGAGCGATCACATCGTGACGTTCTCGGTGATTCCGCTGTCGGCGGGCGAAACGCTGGTGCGCACGAAGTGGCTCGTACACAAGGACGCGGTGGAAGGCGTCGATTACGACGTGGCCAATCTCACGGCCGTGTGGAACGCGACCAACGACCAGGACCGTGCGCTCGTCGAATTTTCGCAGCGTGGCGCGTCGAGCAGCGCTTACGAGCCGGGTCCGTATTCGCCGTACACAGAAGGGCTGGTCGAGAAATTCAGCGACTGGTATGTGCAGCGGCTTGCTGCGCATGTCGAGAGCCCGGTGGCGGAGCAACGCACGATCAACATCAAGGCCGTTTAAGGCCGGCTGCAGATAAAACCAACCGGATGCCTGGCGGCAAATGGAGCAAGCAATGATGCGCGATGCAGCAACCTTCGGACCCGTCGAAAGCCGCGTGACGAAGCCCGAATTCTGGAGTGCGTTGCCGGCGCGCTGGACGAGCGATGTCGAGGAAACGCTGGTCTGCTGCCAGGTTCGTCAGGAAACGCACGACGTGAAGAGTTTTTTCTTCCGTTCGCCGGAAGGCCGTGCGTTCGTGTTCGAGCCGGGGCAGTTCATCACACTGGAACTGGAGATCGACGGCGAGACGATCAACCGTTGCTACACGATTTCGTCGTCGCCCACGCGGCCGCATACGATTTCGATCACGGTGAAGCGTGTGCCTGGCGGCAAGGTGTCGAACTGGCTGCACGACAACCTGCAGGCGGGTGCGCGCGTTCGGGTGCTGGGGCCTGCGGGTGAGTTTACGTGTGCGCGGCATCCGGCGCGGAAGTATCTGTTTTTGTCGGCTGGGTCTGGGATCACACCGTTGATGTCGATGAGTCGCGCGCATCATGAGTTGAGCGAGGATCGCGATATTGTGTTCGTGCATAGCGCTCGCACGCCGGACGATATTATTTTCTCGCGGGAGCTCGATCTGATTGCTTCTAATCAGGTTAATTTCAGGACTTCGTTTGTGTGTGAGCGGGTTGGGAATCGGACTAACTGGCCCGGGGTGACTGGATTTTTGACGCTGCCGCTGCTGAAGCTGATTGCGCCGGATTTTATGGAGCGGGAGATCTTTACTTGCGGTCCAGCGCCTTATATGCAGGCTGTGCGCAATCTGCTCGATGAGGCTGGGTTTGATCGCAAGCAGTATCACGAAGAGAGTTTTTCTTTCGAGACGCTGATTGAGAATGAGCCTGAAGTTGCGGCTGAGGTGTTGGAGGCCGAAGAGAAGGCCAACGGTGCTTCAAATGGCGCGCAGATGTTCTCGGTGAGCTTTTCGCGTAGCAACCGGTCGATTGAGTGTGGCTCGTCGCAACATGTGCTGGATGCGGCCCGCCAGGCCGGGGTGCGGTTGGCTGCTTCGTGTACTCAAGGGATGTGTGGCACCTGCAAGGTGAAGCTTGTTTCAGGGCAGGTGGAGATGAAGCATAACGGTGGGATTCGGCAGAGGGAAATTGATCAGGGGATGGTGTTGTTGTGCTGTAGTAAGCCTTTGAGTGATCTCGTGGTTGATAAGTGAGTTTTTTTTGTCTGCGACGGCTGGTTGGTTTGTTTGGGTTTTTGCTGGCATCCGCGATGCGTTATCTGGCTTCAGGCGTCGCCCCTGTGCGGGGCGGCACCTACTTTTCTTTGCCGCCGCAAA
>NZ_JAGUUD010000168.1:0-13256 GCF_020177535.1 Paraburkholderia sp. XV
GGTGCCGCCCCGCACAGGGGCGACGCCTGAAGCTAGATAACGCATCGCGGATGCCCGCGAAAGCAAAAGCAATTCGCGGATACCAGCGCAAAGCCCCAAACCGCAAAAAACCAAACCATCCTCGCCCCTCACCCAGCATGTCCTTGCCGATGCATCGGCTGCTGCGCCTCATCAACGTGCGGCGGATGTTTGCGGTCACGCGGCGCGGCATCGTGCCCGCTCTTCCCGGCCACCCGCGCCGGCCCCGACCTCGCACGATGCTCATCGCGATGCGGCGGCACGACCGCATGCACAGGCGGATGCCCACCGCGACGTGCCATCTCCACACGCAAATGCTCGCGCCGTCGAAACACTTCAGCACGCCGGTCGCCACGCGCATAGAAATGCCGATGACGCTTCCCATCCGGGCCCACCACCCACAAATACGTGCTGCCGCCGACAAACACCACATCGCGATCCACGACACCCGCAATATAAACATCGCTCGGCGCTGACACATAGACAGGTTGCGCAGGCGCAGGCGCACGCACGACAACGGCAGGCGGCGGTGGCGGCGGCGCCTGCACGGCGACGACAGCAGGCTGCGGCCTCGGCCGCGCGGGCGCTGCAGCGATCTGCTGCTCACTAGTCACACAACCAGCTAACGTCGCGAATGCGGCAACCGCCGCGAAAGATATGGCCAGCTTCATCGTGTTCAAACGCGACTCCCCGTTTTATGTGGTCGTTCTGATTTCGCCCGCATTAACGGCAAAGTCTTACAGAAGCTTTAGCGCGACAGGCAAATGGCCGCATGTCCGCCGCCTGTATCATCGGTCTGTGTCGATCCGCGCCACCGCGCACCAGCAAAATGCAACGCCTTCGAGGAGCACAGCGTGAACGTCAGTGAAGCCGTCACGAGCCGCAAATCCGTTCGCCAGTTTCTTTCGACGCCTGTCCCGCCAGACGCGATCCGCCGTGTGCTCGCCACCGCCGCGCGCTCGCCGTCGGGCGGCAATCTGCAGCCCTGGCATATCCACGTGGTAAGCGGCGACGCACTCGCGCGCCTCAAGCACATCATGCGCGAACGCGTCGCCGATGCGCCGGACGGCGAAGAGATGGAATACAACGTCTATCCGCCTCGCCTTCACTCGCCGTATCGCGAGCGGCGCTTTCAGGTGGGCGAAGACCTTTACCGCAGCATCGGCGTGGCGCGTGAAAACCGGCCCGCGCGCCTGGCGCAATTCGCGCGCAACTTCACTTTCTTCGATGCGCCGCTCGCCCTGTTTTGCACCGTCGACCGGCGCATGGGCCCGCCGCAATGGGCCGATCTCGGCATGTTCATGCAGACAGTCATGCTGCTGTTGCGCGAAGAAGGGCTGCATAGCTGCCCACAGGAATGCTGGGCGCAGTATCCGCGGACGATCGGCGCGTTCCTCGACCTGCCCGCCGACCGCATGCTGTTCAGCGGCATGGCGATCGGCTACGAAGATACGGATGCCGCGATCAACCAGTGGCGCTCGCAGCGCACCCCGCTGGACGAATTCGCGCAGTTCATCGGCGTCTGACTATCACAGTAGAAACCGTCACGACCCCATCGCAGGCATGAAGTTGAACGACGGTGTCGGCACGAATCGCCCCGACACTTCGCCCGAATAGACCTGGCCTTTGTCGATGGTGAGCTTGAGCACGGGCGCGCCCGGTTTCAGGTTCAGCTTGTGTAGATCGATCCAGAACGTATCGGGACGCGTCGACGAATCGAAGTAGTAAACGAGGTTCTTCTGATCGGCGACCGTGCGCCAGATCGTCGACGACAGATTCGGCTGATCCGGCGTGCTGATGCCGAGCGGCACGCTGACGGAACGCATCACGCTCATCACGCTCGCGACGGCCTGATACGCATACGAACGGTTCGGCACGCCGGCGATGTAGTTCGGATCGAGTTGCTTCGGAATCGCATCGAGCAGAAACGACGCGCGCACGAAACGGTCGGCCGCGCGGTTCGTGCCGGGCAGGAACGTCAGGCCCCCGACACCGCGCCAGTACGTGTCCAGCGCAAGCTGCTCGCTGTAGATGGGCGAGTTCGTCATGATCCTGTACGACTTGCCGTGATGGATGACCAGCTTGCCGTCCAGATACTCGAGTATCGCGGAGTCGCCGCTCGCATCGGAGAGCGACAGGTGAATGGTGAGCGGCTTGCCGTTCGGCAGCGGCGGCGCAATGATCTGAAACGGCTCCTTGCCGAACACGTCGACGGCCTCGGCGACGCTGGCGAAGTTGTCGAGCGCATATTGCGCCCACAGGCTGATCGACATCGGCGCCCGCGCGGGGTCGGGCTTGCCGTAATCCGTCTCCGCCAGATAGAGCGCGTTCGCCACCAGTCCGCGTTCGTTCATTCCGTCGACGCTGCCGATCTCATAGCCCGACACGATCACGCTGCCATACTTCGCTTTCCAGTGCGGCGAGCGCGGCCCGGCGCGCCCATCGCGCTCGATGCCCGCAGGAAACACCCACAGGTTCGACATCATGTCTTCGGACCAGTCCATCGACCGGCCGGTGATGACGAGATTGCCGTCGCCGACATAGAGCGCGCGGGTGCACGCATCGGCCGTCAGCGCGATGAAGAGCGCGGCAATGGCTCCCAGCGCCACGGAGAACTTCGCAAGCGGTGTACGCATCAGCTGTCCTTTTGGCCCGCGCCGGGCCGCTCATGTTGCCAATACGACTGCGATGACTTTCAAAGATCCGGCAACCGTATTCTGTACCGCGATCGATGAAAGCGCATGCATGAAAGCAGGCTGCCGTCGCGTTTCGCGCATTGATGCGAAAATCATGCTTTCCTGAAGCCAACACGAGAGCAACCGATGTTCGACGCCACCATCAATACCGCGCTGCCCAAGGCCGAGTTCTATCGGGAACTGGCGTCGCAGGCGCGGTCGCTGCTCGAAGGCGAATCGAATCAGATCGCCAATGCGGCCAATCTGTCGGCCCTGATCTTTCACAGCTTGCCGGAGCTCAACTGGGCGGGTTTTTATTTCGCACTCGACGGCGAGCTGGTCGTCGGCCCGTTTCAGGGCAAGCCAGCCTGCGTGCGCATTCCGATGGGCCGCGGCGTATGCGGCCGCGCAGCCGAAACGCGCGAGACCCAGGTCGTGCCGGATGTCGATGCGTTTCCGGGGCATATCGCGTGCGATTCGGCGTCGCGCTCGGAGATCGTGATTCCGCTGCAAAAGGCGAGTGGCGAACTGGTCGGCGTGCTCGATATCGACAGTCCGGTGCTGGCCCGCTTCGACGACGAAGACCGCCGCGGGCTGGAAGAAGTCGCGCGGATTTTCGTCGCATCGCTGCACTGAAAATCCGGTCACCTGGCGGTTCCGCCTCTTCCCCAGCACCAGGCGTTTGAACTAAGATCGCGGTCACATCGTCTCTTCGGGTGAAACGCGGTGGACCTCAACGACGTCCGCATCTTTGTCAGCGTCGTCCAGACTGGCAGTCTCATGAACGCGGCCAGCCGGATGGGCGTGCCGCTCGCCACCATCAGCCGGCGCATTCGCGCGCTGGAAAAAGAGCTGAACGTGCAGTTGCTGGAGCGCTCAGCGCGCGGCACCCGGCTCACCGATGCGGGCGCCCGGCTCTACCAGCACGCAAGTCTCGGCGTCGAAATTCTCAAAGACGGCGAGGAAGCCGTCGTCTCCGATCAGGCCATGCTCAAAGGCCGGCTGCGCATTTCGCTGCCGCCCGCGTTCGACATCTGGTGGGATCTGCTTCACGACTTTCAGCGCCGCTACCCTGACATCCGGCTGCATGTGTACACGACCGAGCGGCGCGTCGACCTGATCGAGGAAGGCATCGACGTGGCCTTGCGCGTCGGCGCGATTGCGCATGAAGCGATGGTTGCGCGGCGCATGCTGTCGTATCGTCATGTGCTGGTTGCAAGTCCGCAACTGATCGAGCGCTTCGGCATGCCGCACGAACCGGCGGCGCTCAGCCGCCTGCCCTGCGCGCTCTGGAACCGCGCGCCCAATGACGCCAACACATGGCAGCTAGGCAAGACGACGGTCGAACCGCATATCGTGCTGACCACCAACGACTACGCACAGCTTCGTCATCGCGCGCTGAACGGCGAGTTCGTCACCGAGATTCCGCCCTTTCTCGCCGCCGACTCAATCCGGCAAGGGCGGCTCGTTCCGCTGCTGCCCGCGTACCCGCTGCCGGATCAGCAGGTCAATCTGCTGTATCCGTCGCATCGGCATCCTTCCGCGATCGTGCGGACCTATCTCGAGTTCTGTCAGTCGCGCATCGCGTGGTTCGTCGATCAATGCGCGATCGACTGGAAATCATCGTCGCAAGACGCCTCCGCGCCGGATTCTCTCGCGCAGTCGAAATAAAAACCCCGAAGGCCTTTCGACCTTCGGGGCAGCTTCAGCGCGACCGGCAACAGCCGTCAAACGCTACGCAAAACGCATCTCACAGCGCGCGATTGGGCGTCGCACCCGCTGTGCCCGCCGATTCGAGCGCAGCCGCCACGCCTTGCCCATACGCGGGATCGGCCTTCGTGCAGTGCTCGATGTGCAGCTTCCGGATCGGCTCCGACACGCCCGCCAACGCACGCGCCGTGTTGTCGAACAGCGCCTGCTGCTGCTCCGGCGACATCAGACGGAACAGATTGCCCGGCTGCGAGAAGTAGTCGTCGTCGGTGCGATGGTTCCAGTGATCGGCGGCGCCTTCGATCGACAGCGGCGGCTCGCTGAAATCCGGCTGATCGAGCCATTCGCCGCGCGTATTCGGGTTGTACGGCGTCGCGCCGCCCATGTTGCCGTCGACCCGCATCGAGCCGTCGCGGTGATAGCTGTGCACGGGGCACCTCGGCGCGTTCACGGGAATCAGACTGTGATTCACGCCCAGGCGATAGCGTTGCGCGTCGCCGTATGAAAACAGGCGGCCTTGCAGCATCTTGTCCGGCGAGAAGCTGATGCCCGGTACCACGTTGGCGGGATTGAACGCGGACTGCTCGACATCGGCGAAATGATTGTCTGCGTTGCGGTTCAATTCCATCACGCCCACTTCGATCAGCGGGTAATCCTTCTTCGGCCAGATCTTGGTCAGATCGAACGGGTTGTACGAGGTCTTCGAAGCATCCGCTTCGGGCATCACCTGCACGTACATCGTCCACTTCGGGAATTCGTTGCGTTCGATCGATTCGTACAGGTCGCGATGCGAGCTCTCGCGGTCTGCGCCGACCAGCGCCGTGGCTTCGGCATCCGACAGGTTCTGGATGCCCTGCTGCGTGTGCAGATGGAACTTCACCCAGAAGCGTTCCTTGTCGGCGTTGATGAAGCTGAACGTATGGCTGCCGAACCCATGCATATGACGGAACGACTTCGGAATGCCGCGATCGCTCATCACGATCGTGACCTGGTGCAGCGCTTCGGGCAGTTGCGTCCAGAAGTCCCAATTGCTTTCGGCGCTGCGCAGGCCCGAGCGGGGGTCGCGTTTGATCGCGTGGTTCAGGTCCGGAAATTTCAGCGGATCGCGCAGGAAGAACACGGGCGTGTTGTTGCCGACGAGATCCCAGTTACCTTCGTCCGTATAGAACTTCACGGCGAAGCCGCGGATATCGCGCTCGGCATCGGCTGCGCCACGCTCGCCCGCTACCGTCGAGAAGCGCGCGAACAGTTCCGTCTTCTTGCCGATCTGCGAAAAGATTTTGGCGCGCGTGTACTTCGAGATGTCGTGCGTGACCGTGAACGTGCCGAACGCGCCCGAGCCCTTCGCATGCATGCGGCGCTCGGGAATCACTTCGCGGTCGAAGTGCGCGAGCTTCTCGAGGAACCATACGTCCTGCAGCAATGCCGGGCCGCGCGGCCCTGCTGTCTGGATGTTCTGATTGTCTACAACGGGTGCGCCAAAAGCGGTCGTCAGTTTGTTCACGTCTAGCCCTCCAACACTGATGGGAAGCTCCGGGGACGCGCCACCGGATCGTACTGTGGGATTTCCAGCGACTGCGGTCGCCATGGCAGATAGGCAACCGCTGTCTCGGGAGGCGAAATCGGGGACGGTCATGCCGTCGTCATGCCGGCCCGCGCGGTGCCCGGAAAGCATGGACCGGTTGCTGCGGAAGCGATCTTAGCGCCATTCGAACAAGCAGGCAGTGAAGGGGCAGACCTTGAATTGCACGACATGCGGCGCGTGCAAGATGGGCTGCCGGAAGCGATGACGGATGAGGGGAATTCCATGCGCTCCGGGTCAAAGTGCTATGAGCTTGCGAGATCCGATAAAAATTTTAAGTTAGCGCTCGCTTTATTGTCCTTGTCATATACATACCAGATTGCCGGACCATGACAGATAACTAACCAAGAAAACGCCGAACGACATTCGATGTCCACCGCATTCGCCCACACAGTCGAAGCAAGCTTCGCGACGCTTACGCCCACGGCCAAGCGCATCGCCAGCTACATGCTGGCGAACCTCGAACGCCTCGGCCTCGAAACGGCGGACCAGATTGCGCAGCAGACGGGCACGAGCGGGATCTCGGTGGGGCGATTTCTGCGCAGCGTCGGCTATCGCAATCTCGACGACCTGAAGCGCGAGTTGCGCGGCGCGCAATCGCGCCCGTGGTTCATCACCGACCGGCTCGACGCTTACCGCAGCGAGCGCGACGACATTAACGACAACGGCGCGAACGGCAACGCTGCAGGCGACGCGGGCGATCCCTCCGCGCGCTCGCTCGATCTCGAACTCGACGCCATCCGCTACGTGTATCAACTGGCGCAAGGCGAGATTTTCGCCCGCATCGCGCAGCGCATTGCCGAGGCGGATGCTGTATTCATCCTCGGCATTCAATCGACGCGCGGTATTTCCAACGCGTTCTACAGCTACCTGGAGTACCTGCGTCCGCGCGTGTTCTATTCCGACGGCATGTCCGGCTCGTATGTCGATTCGCTCAATTCGGAGTTCGCGTCGCCGTATCTGATCGTCACCGACACGCGCGCCTATTCGCGCATCGCGCGACGCTATTGCGAAGCGGCGACGCGGCGCGAATTGCCGTTTGCACTCGTCACCGATCTCTATTGCCCGTGGGCGCGCGAGTTTCCCTGCGACCTGATTCAGGTGAAGACGGACGTTGGCCAGTTCTGGGATTCGCTTGCGCCGCTTACGTGCCTGTTCAATCTGTTATTGACGTCGATTGTCGAACGACTGGGTCCGGCTATCGATCAACGGGTTGCGCGCAACCGCGAGTTGCAGCGCGAACTCGATCAATTCGACCTCTGATTCTCATGACCGATACCCCACAACTGATTCACATCACGCCCGAAACGCATGGCGTCGAACTCGACCTCGCCTACGCCACCGCCGATAACTTCACCGGCAAGCCGATCTACAAGGAAGCGCACTGCCTGTTGCTCGCGCCCGCCGAAGCCGGCTTGCGCAAGGCGGTCGAACTCGCGGCCAGCATCGGCATGAAGCTGCGTATCTTCGATGCGTACCGCCCGCCGCAAGCGCAACAGGTCCTGTGGGACTTCTTGCCCGATCCGACCTATATCGCGGAGCTCGGGCGCGGCTCGAATCATAGCCGCGGCACGGCGCTCGATCTGACCTTGATCGACAGCCACGGCGAAGCGCTCGATATGGGCACGGGCTTCGACGCAATGGTCAAGGAATCCGAGCATTTTCACAACGGACTGCCGCAGCATGTGCAGCGCAACCGCCTGCTGCTGCTCGGCATCATGCACGCGGCCGGCTTCACGCATATTGCCAGCGAGTGGTGGCACTACGAACTACCCGGTTCGCGCGCGCTGCCCATTATCGACAACAGCGAAAGCGGCCCGTTGAAACTGATGTAATCCACGCTTTTTCCAGCCTTCCCACGCATGTTCCCTCTCGATACGGAGCGAGTATGAATCTGGTTCTGCGCAATGCGCTAGCGGCAGTGGCCGTTGTCTCGGCCCTGACGCTTACGATGACGACAACAAGCACCGCATTGGCGGCCACCCCGAAAGACATGCTGGTGATCGCCACCACGCTCGACGAATTCTCGACGCTCGACCCGGGCGAAGTGTACGAGCTCGTGCCCGAGGAATATGTCGCCAACACGTACGATCGACTCGTGCGCGTCGATCTGAAAGACCCGTCGAAATTCAACGGCGACGTCGCGCAGTCGTGGACGGTCAGCCCGGACGGACTGACGTTCACGTTCAAGATTCGCCCGGATCTCAAGTTCCATTCAGGCAACCCGCTCACAGCCGACGACGTCGCATGGTCGATCCAGCGCTGCGTGCTGCTCGACAAGGGTGCGGCTGCCGTGCTGCAAGGCATCGGCCTGACGAAGGACAACGCGCTGCAAAACGTCAAGAAGATCGACGATTCGACCGTCAGCATTACGACTGACCAGAAGTACGCGCCCACCTTCGTGCTCAACGTGCTTGGCGCGTGGCCCGCATCTGTGCTCGACAAGAAGCTGCTGCTGTCGCACCAGAAGGGCAATGATTTCGGCAACGAATGGCTGCGCACGAACGAAGCCGGGTCCGGTGCATACAAGCTCGTCAAATGGACGGCAAACGACAGCATCATCCTGCAGAAGTACGACGGCTACCGCATGCCGCTGGCAATGAAGCGCATCGTGATGCGCCACGTGCCGGAAGCGTCGAGTC
This sequence comes from Paraburkholderia sp. XV, assembly GCF_020177535.1. Lineage (NCBI taxonomy): Bacteria > Pseudomonadati > Pseudomonadota > Betaproteobacteria > Burkholderiales > Burkholderiaceae > Paraburkholderia > Paraburkholderia sp. XV. The sequence continues at coordinate 8,628 of NZ_JAGUUD010000168.1, forward strand.
AGCGCCTGCTGCTCGAAAACGGCGACGCGGATGTCGCGCGCAATCTCAGCCCCGACGATCTCGCCACGCTCACCAAGGGCAACAAGGTGACGGTGACGTCCGTGCCGCAGGCCACGCTGCTCTACCTCGGCCTGAACGTGAAGAACCCGAATCTCGCAAAGCCGGAAGTGCAGGAAGCCATGAAATGGCTGATCGACTACGACGGCATCCAGAAGAACGTGACGAAGAACACCTTCAAGGTTCATCAGACGTTCCTGCCGGAAGGCTTTCTCGGTGCGCTGAACAGCAACCCGTATCATCAGGACGTGGCCAAAGCAAAGGCGTTGCTTGCGAAAGCCGGCTTGCCGAATGGCTTCAACGTGACCATGGACGTACGCAGCGCGTATCCGTACAACGAAATTGCGCAGGCCGTGCAGGCCAATCTCGCGCAAGGCGGCATCAAGGTCGAGATCATTCCGGGCGACAACAAGCAGACGCTCGCGAAGTACCGTGCGCGCCAGCACGATATCTATATCGGCGAATGGTCGGCGGACTACATCGATCCGCACAGCAATGCGCAAGGCTACGCGTGGAATCCCGATAACTCCGACAAGTCTTCGTACAAGATGCTTGCGTGGCGTAATTCGTGGGACATTCCCGATCTGACGAAAGAAACCAACGCGGCACTCGCCGAATCGTCGCCGGGCAAACGCGCACAGCTCTATCAAACGATGCAGAAGGAAATGCTCGCGAAGTCGCCGTTCGTCATCATGTTCCAGCAGGTCTCGCAGGTGGCGATGCGTCCGGGCGTGTCGGGACTCGAGGTCGGCCCGATCAACGATCTCGTGTCATATCTGCACGTGAAGAAGCAATAGGCGCACGGCGGATATGTCGACACCGATCACTCCCATCGACCAGATCCGCGCTGCGTCCGCGCGCAGCGCGGGCTTGCGCTGGACGTTGCGCGTGCTGCGCTGGGTGCTCACGCTCGCGATCACGTTCACGGGCCTGCTGGCCGTGACCTTCGTGATCGGCCGCAAGGTGCCGATCGATCCCGTGCTCGCCATACTCGGCGACCGCGCGTCGGCGAGCGCCTACGCGGCTGCGCGCATCCAGCTCGGTCTCGACAAGCCGCTCGCCGAGCAGTTCTTTATTTATGTGAGCGCGGTGCTGCACGGCGATCTCGGCGTATCGCTACTGACTGCGAACCCCGTGATCGACGACATCAAGCGCGTGTTCCCCGCGACGCTCGAACTCGCGACACTGTCGACGATCATCGGCGTGCTGGTCGGCGTGCCACTCGGCGTGATTGCGGCCGTCCGGCACAACCGCTGGATCGACCACGTGGCGCGTTTCATCGGCTTGATCGGCAGTTCGGTGCCGGTGTTCTGGCTCGGCCTGATGGGACTGCTGCTGTTCTACGCAAAACTGCATTGGGTATCGGGACCGGGCAGGCTCGACCCGGTATTCGACGGCATGGTCGATCCGCGCACGGGCAGCCTGCTGATCGACTCGCTGATGGCGGGCGAATGGGATGTGTTCTTCAATGCGCTGTCGCACATCGCATTGCCCGCCGCGATACTCGGCTATTACTCGGTCGCGTATCTGAGCCGGATGACGCGCTCGTTCATGCTCGACCAGCTGAATCAGGAGTACATCACCACGGCGCGCGCCAAAGGCCTGTCCGAGCGGCGCGTGGTGTGGGTGCATGCGTTCGGCAATATCGCGGTGCCGCTGCTCACGGTCATCGCGCTCTCGTACAGCTTCTTGCTCGAAGGTTCGGTGTTGACGGAAATCGTCTTCGCGTGGCCGGGCATCGGCTCGTATCTGACGGGTGCGTTGCTCAACGCCGACATGAATGCCGTGCTTGGCAGCACGCTCGTGATCGGCATCACCTTCATCGCGTTGAATCTGCTGACCGACGCGCTCTATCGCGTGTTCGATCCGCGCGCCCGCTGATGCAACGGAGACTATCGACGTGCGACCTCCTGTTGACCGCTCTACATCGGACTGGCCGATGAATACGCCCCGTCCGACCTTGAAGGAATGGCTGCTGACCGACACGCCCGCATCGCGCCGGCAGGCGGCGCTCGGCCTCGCATACCGGCGCTGGCGGCGCTTCAGGGGCAATCCGCTGTCGGTGTTCGGCTTTTCGATTCTCGTGCTGCTGGTGATCGTCGCGATCATCGGGCCGTGGATCGCGCCGCACGACCCGCTCAGGCAGGTGTTGTCCGACCGGCTGTTGCCGCCCGGCTCGGCGTCTCACTGGCTCGGCACCGATCAGCTCGGCCGCGATATTCTTTCGCGCATCATTTACGGGTCGCGCCTGACGCTCTCCATAGCGATCCTCGTCGTCGTGGTCGTCGTGCCCATCGGACTTCTGATCGGCACGACGGCGGGCTTTTTCGGCGGCTGGGTCGACAACGTACTGATGCGCGTGACCGACATCGCACTCGCCTTTCCGAAGATCGTGCTTGCGCTCGCGTTCGCGGCGGCTTTGGGGCCGGGTGTGTTCAATGCGGTGATCGCCATTTCGATCACCGCGTGGCCCGCGTATGCGCGCCTCGCGCGCGCCGAGACATTGCGGCTCGTACAGACCGACTTCATTCACGTTGCGCGGCTGCAAGGCGCGTCTAATCTGCGCATTTTGCTGCGCTATATCGTGCCGCTCTGCTCGTCGTCGGTGATCGTGCGCGCGACGCTCGACATGGCGGGCATTATTCTGACCGTCGCGGGCCTGGGCTTTCTCGGACTCGGCGCGCAACCGCCGAGTCCCGAATGGGGCTTCATGGTCGCTTCGGGCCGCAACGTGCTGCTCGATTCGTGGTGGGTCGCCACCATTCCAGGCTTTGCGATTCTGCTCGTGAGCCTCGCGTTCAATCTGCTAGGCGACGGATTGCGCGACGTTTTCGATCCGCGCCATGGAGACTGACATGAGCACGCACGACACGACGCGCGCATTGTGCGAAATCGACGATCTGCGCATTGCGTTCCGCGCTCACGACGGCACGATGAACGAAGCGGTGCGCGGCCTTTCGTTGACGCTGAACAAGGGCGAGCGGCTCGGCATTGTCGGCGAATCTGGCTCGGGTAAATCATTGACGGGTCGCGCACTGCTGGGATTATTGCCGCCCGCCGCGCATTGCACGGCGAAGACGATGCGCTTCGACGGAAGCGATCTGCTCGACATGCGTGCTGATCAGCGCCGGAAGCTGTGTGGTCAGCAGATGGGCATGATCCTGCAAGATCCGAAATACTCGCTGAACCCGGTGATGACCGTGGCGCAGCAGATGCGCGAAGCGTTTGCGCTGCACGAGCCAAAGCTTGGCCGGCGCGCGATGCGCGAGAAGATCATCGCCGCGCTCGAAGCCGTGCATATCCGCAACCCGGAGCGCGTGGTGGATTCGTATCCTCATGAACTTTCGGGCGGCATGGGGCAGCGTGTGATGATCGCGATGATGGTATCAACGGGGCCGCGCCTGTTGATCGCCGACGAACCGACCAGTGCGCTCGACGTGCTCGTATCGATGCAGGTACTCGCCGTACTCGACGAGATGATCGCGAAACATGATACTGGCCTCATCTTCATCAGCCACGATCTGCCGCTTGTGATGTCGTTCTGCGACCGCGTCGTGGTGATGTACGCGGGGCGCGTCGTCGAGACCTGCGCGGCGCGCGATCTCGTTCATGCGCAACATCCTTATACGCGTGGCTTGTTGGCTGCGAACCCGCCGCTTGCCAATCCGCCTGACGAGTTGCCGGTTCTCTCGCGCGATCCCGCCTGGCTCAACGATGTGCAAGGAGCATCCGCATGATCGACGTCGATGCGGTGACCGTTCGGTTCAAGACGGCTGCAGGCGCCGTCGATGCGGTGCGCAATGCCAGCTTTCATGTTGCGCAGGGCGAAGTGTTCGGTCTTGTTGGCGAGTCAGGTTCCGGCAAGTCGACGATCTTGCGAGCATTGAGTGGGCTTACGCCGATTGCGCAAGGCACGATGCGTATTGCACAGCACGAACAAGCGGCGCGAAAGCGCGATGTGCAGATGGTGTTTCAGGACCCGTATGGGTCGCTGCATCCGCGCTTCACCGTCGATCAGACATTGCGCGAGCCGTTGCGTATCAGTGGAATTGATCGGCATGAAGAGCGGATCGTCAATGCGCTGCGTGAAGTGGGATTGAATGCGTCGTTTCGGTTTCGCTATCCGCATCAGTTGTCGGGTGGGCAAAGGCAACGGGTTGCGATTGCGCGCGCGTTGATTGTTGAGCCGCGTGTGCTGTTGCTCGATGAGCCGACCTCGGCGCTTGATGTCTCCGTGCAGGCCGAGATATTGAACCTGCTTAAGCGCCTGCATCAGGAGCGCAATCTGACGATGATTCTTGTTAGTCATAATCTCGCGGTGGTCGGGTTTTTGTGTTCGCGGGTCGCGATTATGCGTAATGGTGAGATTGTTGAGGAACTCGATATTGGGCGCGTTCGCGCGCAGCAGGTTGAGAGTGAGTATTCACGCAGCCTCCTGCTCGCGACGGGGGGGTATCGGCGCAAGGCCGTGGAGGTGATTGGGGTTGATGCTTCTTTGTGAGTGAGTTGCTGTTTTGGGTTTTGGGTTTTGGGTTTTGGGTTTTGGGTTTTGGGTTTTGGGTTTTGGGTTTT
>NZ_JAGUUD010000169.1:0-12930 GCF_020177535.1 Paraburkholderia sp. XV
CCCGCACAGGGGCGACGCGTGAAGCGAGCTAACGAATCGCGGATGCCAGCGCAAAGGCTAAAACACCAAACCTTGACGCATGAAGCACGAAGGCATAGCGCGTAAGCCAGCGCACAGCAAAAGCAAAGCAATCCACGCCCAAGTGTCAAAGACAAAAGTCAAAGACAAAAGTCAAAGACAAAAGTCAAAGACAAAAAATCACCCCTTCGAATCCCGCTCAACAATCCACTCATGCCGGGGATCATTCTTGAAATGCCACGTACGTGTAGGCCCAGCCATGACATTAAGATAATAAGAGTCATACCCATAAGGCACGACGACAGGATGATACCCACGCGGCACCATCACGACATCGTGATCCTCAACCGCGAGAGACTCATCGATATCCCGCTCATCGGTATACACGCGTTGAAACGCAAACCCTTGCGGCGGACTAAGCCGATGATAATAAGTCTCTTCAAGAAAGCTTTCCGCAGGAATATTGTTGGTATCGTGCTTATGCGGCGGATAGCTGGACGAATGCCCACCCGGTGTGCGCACCTCGACAACCAGCAGCGACTCAGCAGGCTCAGTCTGCGGAAGAATATCGCAAACATACCGCGTATTCGCGCCCTTGCCGCGCACGGACCGCTTCATCTGAGAAGACTCGATCAGCCGCGCAGGATACTCTCCCCTGGCAGGCGCACTGGCCACACCCACCTCCGCGCGCCGATTGGCACGAACAGTCGTCCGCACACCAGGCGGCAAATAAACCGCCACAGGCGCGCTGTCCTCGAACACGCTGTCACGCGAGCCAAGCCCCGTCCACGTCTGCGCATCCGTTTCGATATCGACGGCACCCGCCATCACGACAATACACACTTCGCGCGACGCTTCCAGCACGTGCACGACCTCGTTCGCTTCCATCCGGTAAGCGGCGAAGCCAACATATTTCCAGCCCGCTGATTCGGGCGTCACGCGCGCGATCGTCTGGCCTTCGCGCTGCGCCTTCACGAGCAAACTCATGCTGCCTCCTGTGCGACATCGAGCGGCGCATCGACGAGCGTGCGCAGCGTGCGATAACCCTTCTGCGCATAAGCATACGACGGCGCGACGGCCGGGTCCTGCTCCGCCTCGACCACCAGCCAGCCGCGATAACCGTGACGCTTCAACGTATCGATGATCGCGGAAAAATCGACGGCGCCGTCGCCGGGCACCGTGAACGCGCCCGCAATCACCGCGTCGAGAAAGCTCCAGTTGCGATTGCGCGCGAGCTTCATCACGGCAGGGCGCACATCCTTGCAATGCACGTGACACACACGGCCGACATGCCGGTTGAGCACCGCCAGCGCGTCGCCGCCCGCAAACGTAATGTGTCCCGCGTCGAACAGCAGGCCGACGTCGTCGCTAGTCAACGCCATCAGGCGGTCGACGTCGGCGGGCGTTTCGACATACGCACCCATGTGATGGTGATACGCGACGCGCACGCCCTTGCTCAACGTATAGCGCGCAAACTCATTTAGGCGTCTTGCGTACGTGCTCCATTGCACATCGGTGAAAAAGCGCGGCCTTTGATAAAGCGGCAACGGCGAGCCCTGAATCGTGTTGTGCACTTCCCCGTAGACCATCACCGTCGCGCCGTTCTTCGCGAGCAGCTCCAGATGCGAATCGGCGGCCTTGCACTCGTCCTCGATGCTGCGGCTGAAATCCGCGAGCCGCCCCGAATACCACCCGGACACGAGCGACAAATCATACTGTTTGAACAGCGCCTTCAACGCCTCGGGCTCGCGCGGAAACTTGTTGCCAAGCTCGAACCCCTGATAACCGATCTCGCGTCCTTCCGTGAGCGCGACGTCGAGCGGCGTCTCGCCGCCGAGGGACGGCAGATCGTCGTTCATCCACGACAGCGGATTGATGCCGATGCGTACTTCGAACTGACTCATGTGCGCTTCCTCACTCGTTGTCTTTGCCACGCGCGCTGATATGCGCTTCGTAATCGGCGCGCGCCTTGCGCACGCCTTCGCGCTGCGACACCTCCGGCACGGCGACTTCCCACCACCAGCCGCCTTCGTCCGTGGTGCGCGCGGCGTCGGTGTCGATGCAGACCAGGTACGTGCGGTCCGCAGCGCGAGCGCGCTGCATCGCCGCTTCGAGTTCCTGCACGTTCGCAACGTGCTCGGCCTGCGCACCCATCGCGCGCGCGTGCGCAGCGAAGTCGATATGCGGCGCACCAGGCGCGCCTTGCACGCAGTCGTCGAACATGTTGTTGAACGGCGCGCCGCCGCAGGCCTGCTGCAAGCGGTTGATGCAGCCATAGCCGCGATTGTCGAGCACGACGACGATCAGCTTCGCGCCCAGCATCACGGAGGTGGCGATCTCGCTGTTCATCATCAGATAGCTGCCGTCGCCGACCATCACGATCACTTCGCGCTCGGGCCGCGCAAGCTTGGTGCCGAGTCCGCCCGCGATCTCGTAGCCCATGCACGAATAGCCGTACTCGACGTGATAGGCACCCGGACGTCCGGCGCGCCATAGCTTGTGCAGTTCGGCGGGCAGCGTGCCCGCCGCGCAGACCACGATGTCGTCCGTCGTGGAGCGCGTGCTCGATCGCTGCACCGCGCCGATCACGTCGGCGTCGTAGGGAAGGACGCGCTTGCCTGCCACGTCTTGCGGTGCGTGCGTGAGCTTCTGCACGATGTCGCGCCATTCGCCTGCGCGCTGCTGCGCACGCGAGGTCCACGCCGCATCCGCCCGCCAGCCTTCCAGGCGCGACGACAACGCATCGAGCGCGAGCCGCGCATCGGCCTGCACGATGCAGCCGCGATGCTTGATGGCGTCGAACGCATTCGCGTTGATGCCGATCACCTGCGCCTGCGTGAAGAGCGTATTCGAGCCCGTCGTGAAGTCCTGCAGACGCGTGCCGACCGCGAGCACGCAATCGGCGTCGTGGGCGATGTCATTTGCGCCGGGCGATCCCGTCACGCCGAGCGAGCCGAGATTCAACGGATCGTCCCACGCGAGCGCGCTCTTGCCCGCCTGCGTCTCCGCAACGGGAATGCCGTATCGCGTCGCGAACGCTTTCAATGCATCCGTCGCGCGGCCATAGAGCACGCCGCCGCCGGCGACGATCATCGGCTGCTTCGCGTTGCGCAGCATCGCCAGCGCTTCATCGAGTTCATGCTCGACGGGCGCGGGCGCATGCAGCTTCACCACGCGCGGTGCGAAGAAACCGGCCGGGTAGTCGTACGCGGCGGCCTGCACGTCTTGCGGCATCGCCAGCGTGACAGGACCGCACAGCGCGGCATCCGTCAGCACGCGAATCGCGCGCGGCAAGGCGTTGAGCAGTTGCGCCGGATGCACGATGCGGTCGAAGTAGCGCGACACGGGCTTGAACGCGTCGTTGGCGGAAATGCCGCCGTCGTGGAAGTCTTCGACCTGCTGCAACACCGGGTCCGGCGCGCGGGATACAAAAACGTCGCCGGGCAGCAGCAACACGGGCAAGCGGTTCACATGCGCAAGCGCCGCCGCCGTGACGAGGTTCGTCGCGCCGGGACCGATCGAGGTCGTGACGGCCATCATCCGCCGCCGGAAGTGCGCCTTCGCGAACGCGATCGCGCTGTGCGCCATCGCCTGTTCGTTGTGCGCGCGATAAGTCGGCAGTTCGTTTCGATACTGATAGAGCGCCTCGCCGAGGCCCGCGACATTGCCGTGCCCGAAAATCGCGAACACGCCGCCGAAGAGCGGCTCGGTGCCCGTGCCGTCTTCCGTTTCGACGCGTTGCGCGGCGAGATAGCGGACCACGGCCTGCGCGGCCGTCAGACGGATGGTGCCGTCCGCCGATACCTGCGCCGCCGTTTCAGACGAGGTCGTCACATCGTGATGCAACGCACGTTGGTTCATGCTGCCTGCTCCTGACGGATGGTATGCGAGCCCGCCGCATGCGCTGTACCACGGCTTTCGCGCCACGAGCGGATCAGCGTTTCGAACGTGCGGCGCACCCGCGCGATCACTTCGTCGTCGTCGATCTGGCCCGCGAGCCATGCCTGGCTCGCCTCGTAATGGATCGTGCGGCCGACGGTGAAGCCCTTGCAGGCCTTCGATTGCGCAGCGGCACGGAAGCCTTCGATCATCTGCTCGACCGGGGCCGACAAGCCGAGCAGCACGACGCCGCGGCAGTACGGATCGCGTTCCTGGATCAACGCATCGACGGCTTGCCACTGCGATGCTTCCATCGGTTCGAGCTTCCACCATTCCGGATAGATACCGATGTTGTAGAGCCGCTTCAACGCGCGATAGACGATATCCGGGCCTGCGGGCAAGCTCTTCGGCGGAATCACTTCGAGCAGCAGTTCGTGGCCGGATTCCTGCACGGCATCGTAGAGCGCGCGCAGTTGCGCTTCCTGTTCGATGCGCTGTTCGATCGGCTCATCGGGATGAAACTGGACGAGGCACTTCACCACGTGCTCGCGCGGCCAGCTCGCGAGCGTCGTGCCGATCGAGCGCCCATGATCGAAGACGAGCGGCACGGAGCCCGGCAATTCGACCGGCCTGCCGATCCACCAGCCACGGCCCGTCGCCGCGTTGAGCGCGTCCTGGCCGTAACGGTCGTCGATCAGCACCGCGGTCTTGCCTTGCAAGCCGAGCGCTGCTTCCGTTTGCGCGACGGCTTCGACGAACAGGCTCTTCAGCTTCGAAATGCGCGACAGGTCCGCGCCTGTCTGCTGCGCGAGTTCGAAGAACTGGTTGCGGTGATCGAAGGCGAAACCGAGCACTTCGTCGTAGGTCTTGCGTGCAGGCGTCACGCGATGCAGGCGTGCGAGCGTCGCGTCGCGATCGGGGCGGCGCATGCGCGCCGGGTCCGCTTTCGCTTCCCGCAGGAAGTAATCGAGTTCGGCGGGCGTCGGCATCGCGGGTGCGCAGCCGTGACGCGACACGACCAGCGCGCCGCTCGCGTTCGCCGCGCGCGCGCAGGCTTCGAGCGGCTCATCGCGCAGCCAGCCCGACAGGAAGCCGGAAGCGAATGCATCGCCCGCGCCGAGCACGTTCAGCACTTCGACTTCGACGCCGCCTTGTATGGGCGCATCGTCGATGGAAGCGGGCACGTCGCCGTCGAAGATCTGGCAGCCGAGCGGCCCGCGCTTCACGACGAGCGTCGCGGGCGTCACCTTGCGGACTTCCCTGAGGCACTCGATCAGCGAGTCCTTGCCGCCCGCGATCCGAAACTCTTCTTCAGTGCCGATCACGAGATCGAAGAGGGGCAGGATGCCTTGAAGGTGGGCGCTCACGCTGTCGTTCGCGACGAAGCGCGTTTCGCCGTCGGCTTTGCCGGTGAGTCCCCACAGCACCGGGCGATAGTCGATGTCGAGCACGGTGCGCACGTCGTTGCTGCGCGCATAGTCCAGCGCGCGGCGGCTCGCGCGGTTCACCTGTTCCGTCGAGAAGTGCGTGCCCGTGATCAGCAGCGCTTTCGACGACGCAATGTAGGCCTCGTCGAAATCTGATTCGTCGACGGCCATGTCCGCGCAGTTCTCGCGATAGAAAATCAGCGGGAACGTGTCGCGGTCTTTCAGGCCGAGCAGCACGAGCGCGGTCAGCCGTTCGTGGTCGGTGCGCACATGGCTGACGTCGCAGCCTTCCTTCGTCAGCGTCTCGGTGAGGAAGCGGCCCATGTGGTCGTTGCCGACACGCGCGAGCATCGATGCATTCAGGCCGAGCCGCGCGCAGCCGAACGCGATGTTCGCCGACGAGCCGCCCAGATACTTCGCGAAGCTCGCGACGTCTTCGAGGCGCGAGCCGACCTGCTGCGCGTACAGATCGACGGCGAGCCGGCCCAGACAGACGATGTCGCGGCTGCGGCCCGCTGCGAAGCGGCTCGCGTTCTGGGGCGTGGGTTGATTGGTAAGAGCCATGAGTGTGTCCTGAGTGTGCTGGCACAGATGCGTGCGAGATCCGGGCTGTGCATGGGACCAGAGTAGGGCGCTAAAGCGCCGACTCTGGTCGACAGATGATCAAATCGTCGCGCCTTCGAGTTCGCCGATCATCTTCTGCATTTCGGCGCCGCCCGCCATCATGTCGAGCACTTCGTCCTTCGTAATGGTTTCTTTCGTGTACGTGCCCATCGACTTGCCCCGGTTGAGCAGCGTGAACGAATCGCCGATCGGATACGCGTGATGCACGTTGTGCGTGATGAAGATCACGGAGATGCCCTTCGCGCGCGCCTTGTGAATCAGCTTCAGAACGTTGAAGCTCTGCTTCACGCCGAGCGCGGCCGTCGGTTCGTCGAGAATCAGCACGCGGGCACCGAAGTGAATGGCGCGTGCAATCGCGAGACACTGCCGTTCGCCGCCCGACATCGTGCCGATCGGCTGATGCGGGTCGCGCACGTTGATGCCCATTTCGGCGAGCTTGTCGCGTGCGATGCGCGCGCTCGTGTCGAGGTCCATCACGTTGACGAGACCAAACAGCTTCTTCTGCGGCTCGCGTCCCATGAAGAAGTTGCGCGCCACGGACAGCAGCGGCACCAGCGCGAGATCCTGGTACACGGTCGCGATGCCCATATCGAGCGCATCGCTCGGCGATTCGAACAGCACTTTCTTGCCGTCCACGAGATAGTCGCCAGCAGAGGGCTGATGCACGCCCGCGAGCGTCTTGATGAGCGTCGATTTGCCCGCGCCGTTGTCGCCCAGCAGGCAGTGCACTTCGCCGCGCCGCAGGCGCAGCGTGACGCCCGAGAGCGCGATTACCTTGCCGAAATACTTGCTGACGTTTTCGAGCGACAGGATGACGTCGTCTTGGCTGAGAGTGTCGGACATGGTCGTCTCCCGATTACGATTGCGCGACGCGACGGCGCACATAGTGGTTGAACAGCACCGCGATCAGCAGCATCACGCCGAGGAACACGCGGAACCAGTCCGAACTGACATTCGTATAGGTGATGCCGATCTGCACCACACCGAAGATCAGCGCGCCGAAGCACGCGCCCACCACCGATCCATACCCGCCCGTCAACAGCGTGCCGCCAATCACCGCGGCGATGATCGCCTCGAATTCCTTTTGCAGGCCACGGTCGGCAGCGGCGGAACCGATGTCGCACACTTGCAGCACGGCGAACAGGCACGAGCAGAACGCGGTCAGCACGAACAGCGAGATCTTCACGCGGCGCACGGGCACGCCGACGTTCTTCGCAGCGTTGGCATCGCCACCGACCGCGAGGACCCAGTTGCCGTAGCGCGTCTTCGCCAGTACGAACGCACCGATTGCCGCAAGTGCGAACCACCACAGCACGACTTTCGGAATGCCCGGCACGAGCGGCTGGCCGTTTTCGAGCAGCGAGCCGATGCCCATGTGCGCGAGACTCGTGAACAGTCCACGCAGCGCCACGCCATGGAACAGGAAGTTGGTCACGGCATCGGACTGGGCGAGATCGCCGACGCCGGAGATGATCGTGCGGTCCGCGACCATGATCGACAGCGCGAGCGTCAGGCCTCGCAGGATGAACAGGAACGCGAGCGTCACGATGAACGACGGCAGGCGCGTGCGCATCACCAGATAGCCGTTCAGTGCGCCAAGCGCCATTGATCCGGCGAACGCGAAAATGATCGACGCCCAGATCGGCCAGTGGAAGTAGACGGACGGAATTGCGACCATCATGCCCGCGAAGCCGATCATCGAACCGATCGACAGATCGAACTCGCCCGCGATCATCAGCAGGCACGCGCCGACGGCGAGGATGCCGAGATAGGCGGAGACCTGTGACCAGTTCATCACGCCGTCGAGGTTGAACATGCCCGAGCTGCCGGCCGTGAGGGCGAACACGAGGAATACGAGCACCGTGCCGGAGATCGCGGCAAACTCGGGGCGGTTCAGCAGATGCCCGAAGAACGATTCCTTTCTGATGCGCTCGTCGCTTGCCGCTGCCGGCTGGGGAGGTTGCGCTTCATTGCCCGTCGCGTCGTGACCATGCGATGGATAGTGTTTGCCGGCTACGCCCATGATGTCTCCTATGTCGGCTTTGCTGCGCGTTTCACTCGTGCGAGTGGCGAGAGGCGCAGAGAGCCGTTAAACGACGCGGTCGGGTCGCCCGACGATGGCGGCTGCATCTGCACCGGAAAGCGTGCAAAGGGCCGCCGGGGTCGCGCTGTGCTGGCGCGCCCGGTACCGCGTATGGCTGGCTAGAGGAAAGGCCGTTAGCGGTACTGGCCCGCGTACTTGATGACCTTGTCGATATTCGCCTTCGTGATGAAACCCGGACCGGAACGGATGTTCTTCGGCCCATACGACGGCTCGAGGCCGTAAGTTTGCAGACGTTCCTTGAACTTCGGATTGGCCTGCAGGATCTGCCGGATCTTCGTCGGATCGGTCGTGTGTTCCTTCTTCACGATCGCCAGCACGGCGACGGCGATATAGCCTTGCAGATACGGCTGCTGATCGATGGCGAACTGGATCGTGCCGTCCTGGATGCCTTTCGCGATGTCGTCCGAGAAGTCGAACGTGGCGAAGTAGATCTTGCCCGCGAGGCCCATCTGCTGCACGGCCTTGATGGTCGCCGAGGCGGGCGTCGGGCCGAGCGTCAGAACGGCACCCGTGTTCGGATGGTTGCGCAGATAGGCGCTCACCTTCGACTGGATCTCCGTCGGGTCCTGGCCGGAGTCGATGGTGGAGGTCTTGTAGTTCACGCCGAGCGCATCGGCAAAGCCGCGGCAGCGTTCGAACGACACCACGTTGGTCGCGAAGTGGTTCACGCACAGGAACGACTTCACGCCCGCGGCCTTGGCCTTTTCGCCCGCCGCCTTGCCTGCCACGTATTCGGGCTGGCCGATATGCATGATCGCGCCGAGCTGCGCGCTCTGTTCTTCCGTGCCGGAATTGATCGTGACGAGCGGGATCTTCTTGCCCGTGACCTTGCCGAGCGAACTCTTCAGCACGTCGAAGTCGGCGATGGTGACAATCACGCCGTCGTAGTTGCGCGCCGCGGCCTGTTCGATCAGGCGCGACATGTCGGCGAGGTCGCCGTTAGGCGGATTGCGGTAGTCGGTCTCGACGTTGAAATCCTCGTCGGCCTGCTTGATCGCATTCTTGATCGTGTTCCACCACGAATCCGAATCCGGCGCGTGGCTGATCAGCACGAACTTCGCGTCCGCGGCCTGCGCCGTCGACGCCGCCGTCATGGCGCCGATGCCTGCGGCCAGGGTCAGCGCTGCTGCCAGAACCTTGAACGAAGCCTTGCCATTGCAAAGTCTCATTGTCTCCACCTTTGTCTGTTCGTATTTGAGGGGAGCGTCTGACGCTTTGCGAGGTGATGCCGGTTCGGTGTTACGTCCGCAGTTGCGTCATCGCTCAGGACCAAGATTAGGCCAACTTTTCGAGACTTGCAATGAAAATTTCATGTCAAAGAAAAATGGAAAATCCATTCCATTTGCTTTCGGTTGTGCCTATACTCCGCAACGTCGGGACAGTGCATTGCCGTCCCCTGTCAGCCTTGCGGGACGGGATTTTGCGCTGCAAAAAAGTACACGGAAGCAGAGAGGTAAAGACCATGGCGGAAGACAGCACAGAAGAGTTGCCGAGCGTCGAAGAATTGATGCAGCGCATCGCGGAAAACTACGAATCGTTGCCACGTCAGTTGAAGAGCGTGGCGACCTATCTGGAGCAGCATCGATCGAGCGTGATGGTGGATCGCACCAGCGACATCGCGGCGAGTTGCGGCGTGCATCCGTCGGCCGTGGTGCGCTTCGCGCAGCGTTTTGGCTTCTCGGGTTTCTCCGATCTCCAGGCCGTGTTTCGTCAGGCTTACACGACGCAGGGCGCGTCGTCGCAGAGCTATCAGCAGCGCATCCGCAAGCTGATCGACGAAAAGCCAGGGCGGCTGTCGGGAGGCAGCGTCGCGCGCGAATTCGTGGCGGCATGCCGCGATGGACTCGACGAACTGGAAGGCTCGCTCGACGACGCGCAGTTCGACGCCGCCGTGAAGATGCTGCAGCACGCCGACAACATCTATGTGATCGGTGTGCGGCGTTCGTTTCCGGTTGCGAGCTACATCGTCTACGCGTTGCAGCACACGCCCAAGCGCGTGCATCTCGTGTCGGGCTTCGGCGGGATGTACCGCGAGCAGATTCGCAGCGTGAAGAAGGGCGACGTCGTGATTGCGATCAGCTTCGCGCCGTACGGTAAGGAGACGCAGCATTGCCTGCGCGTCGCGCATCATCATCAGGCAAAGACGCTCGTCATTACGGATAGCCAGCTGTCGCCGCTCGCGCGTTATGCGAGCACGCAGCTGTATGTGAAAGAGGGCAGCGCGTTTGCATTCCGCTCGCTGACCAGCACGATCTGCCTGTGCCAGGCGCTGTTCATCGCGCTCGCGTACAAGCTGGAATTGAACGTAGAAGAGTCGACAGACACTGGAGGATACGATGACTGATGTGGCAGGCAAGACAATCGACGTAGCGGTGTTCGGCGCAGGGCGCATCGGCAAGATTCATGCGTCCAACCTTGCGCGGCAGCCGGGTGTGCGGCTCAAGTACGTGGTCGATGTGAACCGCGATGCAGCGGCGGCGCTCGCGGCGCAATACGGCGCGCAGGTTGCGGATATCGACGGCGCGATGGGCGACGCGGCGGTGGGCGCGACCGTGATCTGTTCGAGCACCGACACGCACGCCGACCTGATCCTGCAATCGGCGGCGCAGAAGAAGCATGTGTTCTGCGAGAAGCCTGTCGATCTGACGCTGGAACGCGCGCGTGCGTGCGCCGATGCCGTCGCGAAAGCGGGCGTCGTGTGCATGATCGGCTTTCAGCGGCGCTTCGATCCGACTTTTGCTGCGCTGAAGGCGCGCATCGATGCGGGCGAGATCGGCACGCCGGAAATGCTCGTCGTGACGAGCCGCGATCCGGGCGCGCCGCCTGTCGAGTACATCAAGCACTCGGGCGGGATCTTCAAGGACATGCTGATCCACGACTTCGACATTTTCCGCTGGATCCTCGACGACGAAGCGGACACGCTGCATGCGACAGGCAGTTGTCTGACCGATCCGGCGATCGCCGATGCGGGCGATATCGATTGCGCGGCCGTGACGATCCGCACGAAGCGCGGGCGTTTGTGCCAGATCAACACGTCGCGGCGCGCTGCGTACGGTTACGACCAGCGTTTCGAACTGCTCGGCAGCGAGGGCATGCTGCAGGCGGGCAACGTGCGTCCGACGGAAGTCACCGCGTACTCGAAGACAGCCGTTTCCAGCGACGTGCCCGAGCATTTCTTCCTCGAACGCTATCGTGCTGCGTATGCGCTCGAAATCGCGCATTTCTTCGATGCCGTCACGCAAGGCAAGCCGGTGCGCACGACGGTCGCCGACGGCCTGAAGGCGCTTGAACTCGCCGAAGCCGCGACGCGTTCGTGGCGCGAAGGGCGCGCGGTCAAGCTGCACGAGGCAGTGTGATGGGCGGCCCGCTGCGTATCGGTGTGGTGGGGCTGGGGAGGCTCGGCAAGCGGCATGCGGAGAATCTCGCGTATCGCGTGCCGGGCGCGGCGCTGGTGGCCGCGTGTAGCCCCGTCGAGGAGGAGCGTGCGTGGGCGCGCGCCGCGCTGCCGGCGCCGCGTCTTTACGACGACTATCGCGCGCTGCTCGAAGACCGCGAGGTGGATGCCGTGTGGCTCGTCACGCCGTCGGCGCTGCACGCGCAGCAGATTATCGATGCGCTGCGTGCGGGCAAGCATGTGTTTTGCGAGAAGCCGCTGTCGCTCGATCTGGCCGAGTGCGAGCGCGTGATCGCGGAGGCGCAGCGCCATCCGCAATTGCAGGCGACGATCGGCTTCATGCGCCGTTTCGATCCGAGCTATCGCAACGCGTTCGAGAAAATCGAGGCGGGCGCGATTGGCCGGCCGTTCATGGTGCGCTCGCAGACGTGTGACCAGAACGATCCCAAAGGATTTTTCGTGCGCTTTGCGCCGACGTCGGGCGGGATCTTTCTCGACTGCACGGTGCACGACATCGATGTCGCGCGCTGGCTGCTCGGCATGCCGAAGGCGACGCGGGTGTATGCGAGCGGCGTGGTCGCGTTGCACGAGGGCTTGCGCGAGTTCGGCGACGTCGACAATGGCGTGGCGATCTGCGAGTTCGAAGGCGGGCGCATGGCGATGTTTTACGCGTCGCGCACGCTGGCGCACGGCAACGATACGGGCAGCGAGGTGATCGGGACGGCGGGGGCGCTGTATATCGGGCGCAATCCGCGCGCGAACCGTGTCGAAATCGCGGATGCGAGCGGGATTCGCAACGAGTGCACGCCGACGTTCTTCGACCGTTTCGAGGATGCGTTTTTGTGCGAGGCGCAGGCGTTCGTCGCGGCTGTCCGGGAAGGGCGGCAAAGTGGCGCCACGCTGGGCGATGCGATGGAAGCGACGCGGATTGGGTATGCGTTGCGCGAGTCGCTGACGAGTGGGCGGGCGGTCGATCTTTAAGGGTGGGTGCCCGGGTCTTCTGTACGGCTCGGGCGTGGATGTGGCGCTTGCGTTAAAATTTGGCGCTTCTGCATGAGCGCCGTAAATCGAGCACGAGCGCCACCTCACGAAGGTCGACTCCGATGGAAATTCAGATTCACAAGGAAGTGGATGCGCGCGGTCTGAACTGTCCGCTGCCCATTCTGCGCGCCAAGAAGGCGCTGGCTGATATGGAAAGTGGTCAGATTCTTAAGGTGCTGGCTACCGATCCCGGCTCGCAGCGGGATTTTGCTGCGTTTTCTAAGCAGACTGGGAATGAGATTGTTGAGGTGACGACTACGTCGGATAAGGTTTTTGTGTTTTTAATGCGGAGGCGGTAGGGGTTTTTTTGGCTTTTTGCCTTTTTGCCTGCGGCGCTTTGTTGTCTTGCTTCACGCGTCCCGCCTGTGCGTTTGCCTTTTCGCCGGCGTCCGCGTTACGTTAGCGTGCTTCACGCGTCGCCCCTGTGCGGGGCGGCACCTACT
>NZ_JAGUUD010000016.1:0-104726 GCF_020177535.1 Paraburkholderia sp. XV
GCCGAAGAAGTTCGTCATCGATCCGCACGGCAGCGTGAAGAAAGCCGCATAGAGCTGGAAGTTGTTACGAGGCGCTCGACTGCTCCTCTCCTTCGGGCGCCCCGATCCGTCACATGAGGCGGGTGAGATAACCGGACGGGTCACCGACTCGCGAGGGCGCCCGAGATAATGGAGCAAGAAGTCGTGGCAAGCAATCTCGGCGTCGTCTATCGAGCTCCCGGCAAAGTCGCCGTCGAGGCCCTGCGAGACCCAGCTCGCGCGCAAGCTGGATCACGGGGTCTAACAGACCTTGGCAATTTCCTGCTGATAGCAGCCATCCGCCGAATCGCAGGCGCGAACGACCCATGTTCGGCTTTCGCGATGCGCGTCGCACGCAGGCGTTTCTCGCATGCTTGGGCCGATCAGGCAGCACGTCGCCTTGCCCAGACATCAGATGAACGCGGCATGTCATCACGACATACTCAAGAAACGCATCACCGCCTGGCATGGTTGGACCGTCGACGATGAAATCGAGCAGGATACCCATGTTTAATCAGAAACATAGCCTATGCAGCGCCTGAGCCGGTCCACTACGCATTCAGGATACCCGCCTATACGATGATCAACCTGCGCCACTACGACTGGGCGTCAGTGAGCGCAAGGCGCCACCAACAGGCGCGTCATTGCCCTATGGTTTCCTGACGATATTGGTGTGTTGAACAACACTCGCCGGCTGCAACTAAAACTTTCATTTTTGTGGAGTACGTATGAAAGCTGTGGTCTATAACGAGTCGGTCCCGCTCGGTTCACCGGATGCCCTGACCGACACCACATTGCCCGAGGCTGAGCCAACCGGGTACGACCTGTCGGTGCAAGTGCATTCGGTCTCGGTGAACCCGGTCGACACCAAGATCCGTGGCGGCGTGCTGCCGCCCCCAGTGGTGCCAAAGGTGCTGGGTTGGGATGCGTCCGGCGTGGTACGCGCCGTGGGCGACAAAGTCACCCTGTTCAAACCCGGCGATCGCGTCATGTACGCCGGTTCGCTGTTACGGGCGGGCACCAACAGCGAGCTGCACCTGGTCGACGAGCGCATCGTCGGTCCGATGCCGAAGAGCCTCAGCTTCGAGCAAGCGGCCGCGCTGCCGCTGACCTCGATCACGGCCTGGGAGTTGCTGTTCGACCGTTTGCAGGTGCGCGATGGCAAAGACCCGATCGGGACGCTGCTGATCATTGGCGGCGCCGGCGGCGTCGGCTCGATACTGACCCAGCTGGCGCGCCGGCTGACCGGCCTGACCGTGATCGCCACCGCATCGCGGCCGGAAACACGGGAGTGGGTGCGCGAGCTTGGCGCGCACCGTGTGATCGACCACACGAAGCCGATGCCGGCGCAATTGCGCGGCCTTGGCATTGACGAGGTCGATTACGTGGCGAGCCTCACCCACACTGACAGGCACCTGGTCGAGATCGCCGAGATGCTGGCGCCGCAGGGCAGGCTGGGGCTGATCGATGACCCCGTGTCGCTCGACGTGCCGATCCTCAAGCCCAAGAGCATCTCGCTGCACTGGGAATTGATGTACACCCGCTCGATGTACCAGACCCCAGACATGATCGAGCAGCACAATATTCTGGTCCGGGTCGCCGAACTGGTCGACGCCGGCGTACTGCGCACGACGCTGGCGGAGCATTTCGGCACCATCAACGCGGCCAATCTGCGCCGCGCCCATGCCTTGCTCGAGAGCGGCAAGGCGCGCGGCAAGATCGTGCTGTCCGGGTTTTGAGATTTCGAGCTCCCTTGCGTCGGGCTGACGGCCTGGCAGCCGGAGCACAGGAAACTGAAGCTGCAGCAGCCAAGGGCAGGCGGTCCTGATTACGGGCGCTGGCGGCGGCGTAGGGGGTGCGGTGCAGATGTGCGGCCAGGGCGACGCGCTTGCCTGGTTCATGCGCCTGACTCAGGCCCGCGGGGTCGATGCGCTGATCGATCTGGTGTCGGCTGACCCGGCCACGGCCCTGCTGCCGTTACTCCGCCACAACGGCGAGATGGTGTGCGTGGTCGGAATCAAGTGCCGCTTTGGCTATTTCCAGACGGATCGGGCGGTAGGCGCGAGGCTGCCCGTCAGCGTGTCCTCGCGTTCTTATCGGTGCGTCACTATGATCAATACACCCGGTGCGGAGCACGTATCATTGTCCGCCACCTCAATGCGTGCAACAGGAGCCATGTCATGGTCAAGACCGCGTTATTCGTCCGGCTGGAAGCGAAGCCGGGCAAGGAGCAGGAAGTAGAAGCCTTTCTGATGGGCGGATTGCCGCTCGTCGAAGCGGAGCCCGCAACGATCGCGTGGTTCGGCCTGCGCCTCGGTCCGTCCACGTTCGGCATCTTCGATACTTTTCCCGACGAAGCTGGCCGCCAGGCGCATCTCGCGGGCAAGGTCGCCGAGGCGCTGATGGCGAAAGCCGCGGACCTCTTTGCCAGGCCGCCCGAAATCGCGCGCATCGACGTGCTCGCGGCGAAGCTGCCCGGCTAGCTGGCCTGCGGATTGCTGCTCCGCAGCGGATGAACTCCCGTCCGAAACCCTTCCCCGAAACCGCGCGCGATGGCTTCGTGCGCGTGCGCGGCGCGCGCGAACACAACCTGAAGAATATCGACGTCGACATTCCGCGTGATGCGCTAGTTGTATTCACGGGCGTGTCCGGCTCCGGCAAGTCGTCACTCGCATTCGGCACGCTCTACGCCGAGGCGCAGCGGCGCTACTTCGAGTCGGTCGCGCCTTACGCGCGCCGCCTGATCGACCAGGTCGGCGTGCCCGAATTCGATTCGATCGAAGGACTGCCGCCCGCCGTCGCGCTTCAGCAGCAGCGCGGCACGCCGAGCGCGCGCTCGTCGGTGGGAAGCGTCACGACGCTTTCCAGCCTCGTGCGCATGCTGTACTCGCGCACCGGCAGCTATCCGCCGAAGCAGCCGATGCTCTACGCCGAGGACTTCTCGCCGAACACGGTGCAGGGCGCCTGCCCGACGTGCCACGGGCTCGGACGCGTGTACGAAGTCACCGAAAAGTCGATGGTCCCCGACGACACGCTCACGATCCGCGAGCGCGCGATCGCCGCGTGGCCGCCCGCGTGGCACGGGCAGAATCTGCGCGACATCCTCGTCACGCTCGGCTACGACATAGATACTCCGTGGCGCGAGTTGCCGAAAAAGGACCGCGACTGGATCCTTTTCACGGAAGATACACCTACGGTGCCCGTCTACGCCGGCTTGACGCCCGAGGAAACGCGGCGTGCGATCAAGCGCAAGATGGAGCCCAGCTATCAGGGCACGTTCACCGGCGCGCGCCGCTATGTGTTGCACACGTTCGCGAATACGCAAAGCGCGCTGATGAAAAAACGCGTGTCGCGCTACATGATCGGCAGCGAGTGCCCGGCATGTCACGGCAAGCGATTGAAACGCGAGGCGTTGTCCGTGACGTTCGCCGGACTCGACATCGCCGCGTTCTCGCAGATGCCGCTCGTGCGCCTCGCCGACCTGCTCGGCCCGATCGCGCGCGGCGAGCTGCCCGCGCACACCCACGGCATCGACGGCGACAGCGCAATCCTTGGCAGGCAGGCGATGCGCGAAGCGACCGAGAAGCGCGTCGCAGCGGGCGGCTCCGCGCACAAGGCGGCGCCGAACGTGCGGCGCACGCCCAACATGTCGGACGAGAAGCGCGTCGCAGCGCAACGCATCGCGGAGGAATTGCTCGAACGCCTCACGACGCTGATCGACCTCGGGCTCGGCTACCTCGCGCTGGATCGCTCGACACCTACGCTTTCATCGGGCGAGTTGCAGCGCTTGCGGCTCGCGACGCAGCTTGCCTCGCAACTGTTCAGCGTCGTGTACGTGCTCGACGAGCCGTCGGCAGGGTTGCATCCTGCCGATGGCGAAGCGCTTTTCACGGCGCTCGAGCGGCTGAAGGCGGCGGGCAATTCGCTTTTCGTCGTCGAGCACGATCTGAGCGTGATGCGACGCGCGGACTGGCTCGTCGATGTCGGCCCGGCCGCGGGCGAAGCAGGCGGTCACGTGGTGTACAGCGGGCCGCCGGCGGGACTCGCGAAGGTCGAAGCGTCGCAGACGCGCAAGCATCTCTTCGCCACGCACAAGCGTGCCGCGCACACTCCCCGCACGCCTTCAGGCTGGTTGCGGCTCGCGAAAATCACGCGCAACAATCTGCACGGACTCGATGCGGCGTTTCCGCTCGGCTGCTTCACGACCGTGACGGGCGTATCGGGCTCGGGCAAATCGAGCCTCGTCAGTCAGGCGCTGCCGGAGCTCGTCGCGGGACGCCTCGGCCGCACGATCACGCCGGACGCCGACGAAGAACTCGACCCGCTCCTCGCCGCCGATACACAGCCCACCAGCGGCGACATCGTCGAAGGAATGGAGGCGATCCGGCGGCTCGTGCGCGTCGACCAGAAGCCGATTGGCCGCACGCCGCGCTCGAATCTCGCGACCTACACAGGCCTCTTCGATCACGTGCGCAAGCTTTTCGCCGAGACGCCGGCCGCCCGCAAACGCCGCTACGACGCCGGTCGCTTCTCGTTCAACGTCGCGAAAGGCCGCTGCCCGACGTGCGAAGGCGAAGGGTTCGTCAGCGTCGAACTGCTATTCCTGCCGAGCGTGTATGCGCCCTGCTCCACCTGCCACGGTACGCGCTACAACGGGCCGACGCTCGAAATCGAATGGCGTGGCAAGAACATCGCGCAGGTGCTCGGATTGACGGTCGATGCCGCCTGCGACTTCTTCGCCGACGAAGCGCAAGTCATGCGCGCGCTGCAAGTGCTGCGGGACATCGGCCTCGGTTATTTACGGCTCGGACAGCCCGCGACGGAGTTATCGGGCGGTGAGGCGCAGCGCATCAAGCTCGCGACCGAACTGCAGCGCGCGCAGCGCGGTGACTCGCTCTACATCCTCGACGAGCCGACGACAGGCCTCCACCCCGCCGACGTCGACCGGCTGATGACGCAGTTGCAGGGTCTCGTCGACGCGGGCAACACGGTGATCGTCGTCGAGCATGACATGCGTGTCGCGGCGCACAGCGACTGGCTGATCGACATCGGACCGGGCGCGGGCGACGACGGCGGAAGGACGGTTGCGTGCGGCCCGCCTGCAGAAGTCGCGAAAGTGGCAGAAAGCCGCACGGCCGCTTATCTGCGCGAGCGTTTGTCGCAAACTTGAAAACTGCGGTGAAAACAGCGGTGAAAACAGCGGCCGAAGCCGCAGTGCTGTTCAGTTAAGTTATTCAGGTATTGAACGGTGTAGCGGCGAGGTCTGGCGCTGTGGAATCCGCTGACGGAAAACGTGATCGACAGCCTGGCCTGTCAACTGCTCGATGCCGTTCAGACATGGCGTCTCATCCAGGTCAGGCATCCAAAGCGGCCGATCGGTCCCGCCGCACAGGCGCTCATCACGTTTATCACTGACGAGATAAAGCGCGTGACGACGGGAGTTTTGGGGAAACAGGCGCCTTAGCGGCCGCGTCCCAACGGTTCGCGCGCACCACTCGGAACGTCGCTGCGCGTGCCGAACAGCGTGTCGCAGATCGGGAACGTGAGGTTGAAGTTCTGCGTCGCCATCACTTCGGGATCATGGTGTGTGGCGTGCAGGCGCCGCACTGTGTTGACGAACGGAACGCGGTCGAGGAACGGGCTGTCGGTGACGTGTGAGAGCGTATGCAGGCCCTCGTACATCAGAAAGTACGCCGCCATCGTCAGCAGCGCGATATAGCCTGCGTTGCGGGAGAATACGAACCCGATCACGAGCGCGAACGGCACGGCCGCCAGCACGAACGCAACGGGCGCAAAAGGCGGAAACAGCAGCGCGCGCCAGTGACGGTGGCCCTTGTATTCAAGCGTCACATGCGTGAAGAACCGGTGATGGACAGCGCAATGACGCTTGTAGATCATGCTGAAATACTTTGTCGGACGATGCAGCACGTAGCGGTGCGCCGCCCATTCCGCCCAGTTGCCGAACAGAAAGAGCGGAATGACGGCCAGCCATTCGGCGAGCGTCGGCGCATGAAGCTGCATCAGGCAATACACGATCACGCCGCCGGTGAAGAGCAATGTGAAGCCGAGGTGCATTTCGCCGCGATACCACCATGGCGTGGCATTGACATACTCGTCGCGGAACTTGTCGGAACGCGCACGAACGTCTTCTTCGTATTTCATCGATGTCTCCGGCTGTTGTGAAAGGCGTACGCCCGTTGGCGTCCGCCGTTATGCCCAATGACTCAGGAGGAACTGCGCGCGGAACCGCCTTCGAGCTTGCCGAGCGTCTCGGGCACGACGAAGGCGCCCACGAGAAAGATCACGCTGATCGCGCCGACGAAGATGGCCAGCGTCATCGGCAGCTGGCTCGCGTCCTTCGCCACCAGCGACACAGCCGTCGGCATCACTCCGCCGATCGCGAAACCGATATTCCAGGAGAGGCCCGTGCCCGTCGCGCGGATCGAGGTCGGGAAGCGTTCGTTCAGGAAGATCAGGATCGGCGCATAGCCGGCGCTGCCGAGCGCGCTGAGAAGGACTGCATAGACGCCGACCATCACGATGCTGTCCGCCGTAGGCAGCAGCAAAAATAGCGCGGGCAACGCGACGAGCCGGATCAGCCCGATCCACACGAATGCACCCTTGCGGCCGATGAACGTACTGAGGTGCCCTGCCGCGACCGATGCGATCACGACCGCGATGCTGCAGATCATCAGGATCGCTGCGGCGGCACCGTTGGGGGCGTGGCTAACTACCTTCAGGAACGTCGGCAGGTAGCCCGATGTCAGGTAGTAGCCGCTGCCGCCGCCGATCGTCAGGAGCAGGTTGACGAAAAGGATCTTGCGATAGTCGCGCGAGAACAGCGTCTTTAGCGGCGAGCGCACGACTTCGACGGGCGCGCTCTTGGCCTGCGTGGTGGCCCTCGCAGCCTTTTCGGCGGCGAGCTTCTTCCACAGAGGCGACTCTTCAAGGCTGTTGAACACGAAGAGACCCAGCACCGAGCTGATGATGCCGGTGAAGAACATGCAGCGCCAGCCCCATACGTCAAAGGCATCGCCGGGGAAAAGCGCCGACATCGCGAGGAACGTTACGGAGGCGAGCAGCGCGCCGAGCCCCGCCCCGCCACCGCCGATCAATCCCGATACCGCGCCGCGATACTTCGGCGCGACGGATTCCGTTCCAATGGTATGCGTCGAAGCAACCACGCCGCCGACAAACACGCCCTGGATGAGCCGCAGCAAGAGAAAGAGAATCGGCGCGAGCAGGCCGGCTTGAGCGACGGTCGGCAGCAGGCCGAAGGCCGCCGTCGACATGCCGACGCCGACGACCGCGACGATCATCGCCCCCTTGCGGCCGTGACGGTCCGCGTAAGAGCCAAAGAGCGCGGAGCCGAGCGGCCGCATCAAAAGCGTCACCGCAAAAGATGCGTACACCGCAGCGAGCGAAAGCATCGCGTGTTCGGACGGGAAGAACAGACGCCCGACAACCGGCGCGACGTACAACAACACGAACAGGTCGAACAGATCGAGCGCCCAGCCCATGCACGACGCCACCACTGCGCCCATGATCTGCCGCTGATTTACCGGAAGCACGGCGGCCCCGTCTTGCGCTGCTACAGACATTTGCATCTCCTTGTGTTTCACAGGCGCGCTTTGTTGGATGCGCGCTCTTGTCGAGGTTGAAAAATCGTCAGTGCTCGGCAACGGACGGCGATGCCACGCTCGCCCGTCGCTGGGCAACCATCGCGTCGGCGATTTTCTCGGCGATCATGATGGTCGGTATGTTCGTATTCGCCGATGGCAGTCGCGGCATCAGCGATGCATCCACGACGCGCAACCCTCGCGTGCCTCGCACGCGGCCTTGCGCGTCGGTGACGGCGTCGCGGTCCCGCGCGCCGCCCATGCGACAGGTGCCGCTCGCATGCCACACGCCGAACACGTTCGCGCGGATGAAATCGGCGAGCGCGCGCTCGTCGTGGATCAGCGAAGTTATCTTCAGGCCGCGCGTGAAGAAGCGGTCGATCAGCAGACGGCGCAGCGGCGCCGGTGTGTCGAGCAGCGCACCGAGGATCGAAGTCACAAAAGCATTGCCATCTCCGACCTTGCTCAGCGCCTTCACGCGCGGCGAGAAAGCCGCCGGAAAGAAGTCGCGCGCATCGCGTCCCAGACCCGATGCATCGACAACGCGCGCCAGCATCCGCACGCCAGCGGCGAGCCGTTGCAGATCGCGTTCGTCGTCGAGCAGATTCAGATCGACGCGCGGCGCAACGGCCGCATCGGGCGACGCCAGTTGCACGCGGCCACGCGAATACGGCCGGTTGCACCACAGGAAGAAGAGGCCGAGCCGGTTGCCGAGCGCATGCCACGCGGCGCGCGTCGCGCTCGACAGATACAGATCCGACTCGTCGCAGCCCGCGACGCCCGAACTCATGCGCGCGGCCATGATGCTCGCGCGGCGTCGCGCGAGCGGCATGCGAAAGCGCGGCTCGAGAAAATGACAGAACGTGAGCGAAGGATGATCCTGCAGATTGCGTCCGACGCCCGGCAAATCCACCGTACACGGAATACCCATCGTCACGAGTTGGCGCGCATCGCCGATCCCGGCGCGCATCAGCATCGCAGGCGACTGCAACGCGCCCGCGCTCAGCACCACTTCGTCCGCATCGAAACGCACGCGCTCGCCGTTCGCCGCAATCGCGACGACACCGCGCGCCGTCGCGCCTCCCATCACGATGCGTTCGACGCGCAGGTTCGAATAGATGTTGAGATTCGGGCGCTTGCGTGTGGCTTCGTCGAGATAGGCGATAGCCGTCGACACGCGCTTGTCGTCGAGGTTCGAGAACGCGCCCGGAAAGAAGCCGTCGCCGAATTCGCCGTTCTGGTCCTGAAGTTCCGCGAAGCCGTTCGCGCGCAAACCCTTCGCGAATGCATGACAGAACGCTGGCCAGTCCTTCGGCATGATGCGGCGAATCGGTACGGGACCGTCGCCGCCGTGCAATTCGCCGCCGGGAAAGTTCACGTCGCGTTCGAGCTTGCGAAAGTACGGCAGCACGTCGCGCCACGACCAGCCGTCGGCTCCGTTCGCGGCCCATTCGTCGTAGTCGCGCGGCAGGCCGCGATTGGCCGACTGCACGTTGATGCTCGACCCGCCGCCCATCACGCGACCCTGCTCGTAGACGCGCGGCGCGGCGTGCTGCGTGGCTTTCGCTTTCAGATCGGGCCAGATATACGTGTCGCCGCAGAAGACGGGCATCGGATAGCTGTCGAGTATCGCCGCGGGCACGGCGCCCGGCGGCGTGTCGGTGCCCGCCTCGATCAGTGCGACGCGCACCGACGGTTCCGCCGACAGCCGATGCGCAAGCACGCATCCCGCCGAGCCGCCGCCTACGATCACGTAGTCGAAGCGATCCATCGCGTTGTCTCCTCTTGTCTCGTCCGCTGCGCGGCGTGTCAGATATCAGCTGCCGCGAAACACCGGCTTGCGCTTGCCATGAAATGCTTCGACGCCTTCGCGGAAATCGTCCGACGCGCGCAGCCGGCTATAGCAATGCCCTTCGAGTTCGATCGCGATCGAAAGCGGCGAGTCTTCCGTATCGTTCAGCAGCTTCTTCGCGGTGCGCTGCGCGAGCGGCGAGAACGCGCGCAGTTCGTCGACGAGCGCATCGGTTGCCGATTCGAGTTCCGCGTCCGCGACGCAATCGACCGCGATGCCCCACTCGTACGCCTGCTTGCCCGGAATGCGGCGCGAGCGCATCACGATGTCCTTCGTGCGGCCGATGCCGACCATCGACTGCAGACGCGCCGAGCCGCCCGAGCCGGGAATCTGGCCGAGCTTTTGCTCCGGCAGCGCATAGAAGGTCGTATCGGTGACGATGCGAAAATCACACGCCAGCGACAACTCGAAGCCCACGCCGAAGCAGAAGCCGCGATTCGCCGCGATCACCGGCTTCGAGCACCGCGCGGGTGCCGCGATGTTCCACGCGAGCTTTGATACGTGCTCCGGCGAGGCTTCCAGAAAGCCCTTGATGTCGCCGCCGCTCGAAAAATGCTCGCCCTTCGCGCGCACGACGATCACGCGCACGCGGTCGTCCTCGTCGAGGGCTTCGAACACGGCGCGCAACTGGTCGCGTGCGTGCATCGAAATGACGTTGAACGGCGGCCGATGCAGGATGATGTCGGCGCGCTCGCGCTGCGCATCGATTTCGACCGAGAAGCCGTCGAGGTCTTGCAGCAGCGTCTGGCCGCGATGGTTGAGATCACTCATTGTGGGTTACTCCTTGGTGGTTTCTGCAGGTTGCACGGCCTGCGCTTTCGAATCGGGCGTGTACTCGCCCGCTTGCAGCTTGCGGCGCAGAATCTTGCCGACCGGCGACTTCGGGATATCGTCGACGAAGACGTAATCGCGCGGGCGCTTGAAGTTGACGAGGTCGGACTGGCGGCACCATGCATCGAGCGAGTCGGAATCGACGTACTCGCGGCGCTTGATGAATGCAACCACGCGCTGGCCCCAGCGCTCGTCCTTGACGCCCGCGACCGCGACTTCATCGACGGCGGGATGCAGCGACAAAACCGATTCGATATCCACCGGCGAGATGTTTTCTCCGCCGCTGATGATCATGTCGTCGACGCGGCCCGTCACGTACAGATCGCCGTCCCGGTCGAGATAGCCCGTGTCTCCGGTGAAGTACCAGCCCTCGCGCAGGCACTTCGCATTCGCGTCCGGGCGATTCCAGTAGCCTTCGAAGGCTTCGTCGCCGAGCAGGTCCACGATGATCTGCCCTTCTTCGCCGACTTCGGCGATCTCATTGGGCGCGAGCGCATCGAGCTTCACGACGCGCAGCCGCGTATTGATGCCCGCGCGGCCCGCGCTGCCGGGCTTCTTCGTCGCGTCCTGGTCGATGCTGAACGTGTAGACCTCGGACGAGCCGTAGTGATTGACGAACAGCTCCGGCTCGAACGCGGCCGAGAGGCGCTTGAGCAGGCCATCGTTCATCGGTGCGCCCGCGAAGCCGAGCTTTCTGACCGACGACGTGTCCGTGCTCGCGAACGCGCTGTCGCCGAGCAGATCGTGATAGAGCGTCGGCACGAGATAGAGGCAGGTGAGCGCGTACCGGGAGATGCATTCGAGCGCGAGCTTCGCGTTCCAGCGCCGCACGCAGACGAAAAGGCCATCGACGAGGGCCATCGCGAGCAGCGAGCGCACGCCCATCGTGTGATAGAGCGGCATCACGCCGAGCGTGCGTTCGCCGCGCCTGTACAGGTTCTGCGCGACGTGCGCGAGCGCCCCCGCGCGTTCATGCCGATGCCGGCGCGGCACGCCCTTGCCTTTGCCCGTCGTGCCGGACGTGTAAAGGATCAGCGAGATGTCGTCGGCGGTGGCGTGCGTCGTGTCGGTCACGTCGCCGCTGCCCGTTCGTTCGACGACGAGCGCATCGAAGGTGGC
Source organism: Paraburkholderia sp. XV (assembly GCF_020177535.1). Classification (NCBI taxonomy): domain Bacteria; kingdom Pseudomonadati; phylum Pseudomonadota; class Betaproteobacteria; order Burkholderiales; family Burkholderiaceae; genus Paraburkholderia; species Paraburkholderia sp. XV. The sequence continues at coordinate 11,440 of NZ_JAGUUD010000016.1, forward strand.
GGTGCGGCCGGGCGCATCGTCGAGTCCGACGCGCGGCACTTTTTGCGCGGCGGGACTCTGCGCGACGGAATCGGCGCTGACGGGTTCGTAGACGATTGCCTTCACCCCCGCGTCGGTCACGCAGTAGTCGACTTCCTCCGGCTTTGCGCGCCAGTTGAGCGGCACGATCACGATGCCCGCAAACTGTCCGGCCCAATGCAGCGTCGCCATTTCCCAGCGGTTTTGCAGCACGACGAGCAGCCGGTCGCCGCGTTGCAGGCCGAACTCGCGCAGGCCATCGGCGACATTCAGGATCAAGCGATGCCACTGCGCGTACGTCAGTTGCACATCGCCATCGACGAGCGCGAGCGCGTTCGGACTGCGCTCGACGCTTTGCAGAAACGTGCGGCCGAGATCAAGCATGTTCGACCTCTTCCGTGCTTGCCTCGGCCCGGCGGCGCGCCGCGACGTCGAGCACGGCGGCTACGATCGGCGTGTAGCCGGTACAGCGGCAGATATGACCCGAGAGCATCTCGCGCACTTGCGCTTCGGACGGATCCGGCACGCGCCGCAGATAATCCGCGCACGACATCAGAATGCCCGCCGTGCAGAAGCCGCATTGCAGCGCGTGATGCCGCTGGAACGCCTGCTGCAGGTCGCCAAGCGTCTGATCGGGCGCAAGGCCTTCGACGGTATCGATATGCCGCCCATCGGCCTGCACCGCGAGCATCAGGCACGAGCGCGCCGCGACGCCATCGACCTGCACGGTACATGCGCCGCACACGCCATGTTCGCAGCCGACGTGCGTGCCCGTCGCGCCAAGTTCGTGCCGGATGAAGTCCGACAGCAGTTCGCGCGGCTCGCAATACCCGCTTCGTTCGCGGCCGTTCAGCGTCAGCGCGATACGCTGCGCTTTGCCGTGCCGCATGATGGTGTCCGACATCTTGCTCACTTTGCCTCCTCGATCACACGCAATCCGAGTTGCCGGACCAGATTCCGGCGATATGTCGCGCTGATGTGCGCGTCGTCTTGCGCGTTCAGTTTCCAGCTCAAATCGTTCAGTGCGCCGCGCAGGTCATCGCCCTGCAGACGCGGCCATTGCTCCGTCACCGGCCGGTCCGCGACGCCGCCCACTGCTATACGGATCGACTCGTCGGTGACGACGGCCGCGCATGCGGCGATCGCGAAATCGCCGTGTCGCGCGGAAAATTCCGCGAACGCGTAGCGCTCGCCTGCCTTGCGCAGCGGGAAACGCACCGCTTCCACGAGTTCGTCGGGCTCGCGCGCGGTCATCAGCATTCCCTGAAAGAAGTCCTGCGCGGCGAGCGTGCGGCGCCTCTTTCGCGAGCGCAGCATCACGTCGCCGCCAAGCGCCGACAGCACGAGCGGCAACTCCGCGCTCGGGTCCGCATGCGCGATCGATCCGCACACGGTTCCGCGATTGCGAATCTGAAAGTGCGAGATATGCGGGAAGGCCATCGCGAGCAGCGGCGCTTCGTCGGTGAGCGTGCTGCGCCATTCGACGCTGCCTTGCGTCGCCGCGGCGCTCACGACGAGGTGCCCCGCCTGCTTGTCCACCCGCACGGCCTCGAGTTCGGCGGTGCGCGAGATATCGATGAGCACCTTCGGCTGCGCGAGCCGCATGTTGAGCACGGCCATCAGCGACTGGCCGCCCGCCAGCACGCGCGCGTCCTCGCCGTATTCCGCGAGCGCGTCGAGCGCGTCTTGCGCGCTCATCGCGCGCAGGTAATCGAACGGTGCGGGCTTCATGCGTGTCCCCTGAAACGTGCGAAGAGTCTTGCGATCCACGATCCATGCGCTTGCACGGGCTTGCCCGCCGCCTGCCGTCCGAGCGATTCGAACAACTGCTTCAGCACGACCTTCGCCGCGCCTTCGAGCATGCGGCCGCCAACCGCCGCGACCTTGCCTGACACCTGCGCTTCGTAGTCGTACGTGAGCCGCGTGCCGCTGCCTTGCGGCGTCAGTTCGACGAGACCGCTGCCGCGCGCGCTGCCGAGCGGCGAGTTTCCCGCGCCAGCGAGTCGCAAGCGGCGCGGCGCATCGATCTCCGACAAGCCGATACGCGCCTCGAAACGCGCCTTGATCATGCCGACGCCGACGGTCACATCCGCGCGATACTGGTTCGGCGCCGTCTCTTCGAGCGCGTGACAGCCGGGAATGACGTTCGCCAGTGCCTTCGGATCGAGCAGCACGGCGAATACAGCTTCGGGTGTTGCGGGCAGGTCGACCGCGCCCTGCGCCGTCAGCGCGCGCCCGCCGCCTGGCGTCGCGGGCTTCGTGGCGGCCGCTTCGCGGTATTCCGGACGCGACGGTTCGGGATCGTCCATGCCGATCATCGCCATCACTCGGGGCGGCGTGAGCGGCAGGCGAATGTCTTCGACGCCGAGCGCGTCCGCCACCGCATTCGCGATGCACGGCGGCGTGCTCATGTTGTTGCCTTCGCCGAGACCCTTCGCGCCAAGCGGCGTGAAAGGCGAAGGCGTCTCCAGGTGCACGATCAGCGGATCGGGCACTTCGCAGGTCGTCGGCATCAGATAGTCGGCGAGCGTGCCGGACTGGAAGCTGCCGTCCGCGCCATAGCGGAACTCTTCCATCAGCGCCGCGCCGACGCCTTGCGCGAACGCGCCGCGAATCTGGCCATCGGCGAGTGCGGGATTGAGGATGGTGCCGGCGTCGTGCACGGTCACATATCGGTCGACGCGCACGCGCCCCGTCACGCGATCCACTTCGACGCCGCACATGTCGAACGCGAAGCCATATGCCGCCGATGTATTGATGCGATCCTGTTCGTCGGGTGCATCCATGTGCGGCGGCGACCAGAACACGGTTTCGCGCAGACCCGGCTCTTCGCCCTCTGGCAGGAGCGCGGGCGCCCAGTGCGGCGCATTGCTCGCGGCGCGCGCGAACGGCAGCCCACGGTCTTCGGCGTCGTGCGGAAAGATGCGCGCGCCTTCGAAGCGCACGTCGCCGGGCGCGCAGTCGAACTGCTTCGCGAGCACGCGCGCGAGCTTGTCGCGCACGCGCGTCGCGGCGAGATGTACCGTACCCGCCACCGCGCCCGCGAAGCGACTCGAATAATTGCCCGCCGCGACGGACCAGGCGTCCTTGTGCGTATCGAATTCGACGTTGACGACGATGTCCTTCGGATCGAGCCCGAGCACATCGGCGACGACTTGCGCGCACACTGTCATGTGCCCCTGGCCCGCGGGCGTCGATGCGATCGTGACGACCACGCCGCCGAGCAGATCGACGCTGACGGTCGCGCTCGCGATCGCGCCGTTCTTCGGCCCGGCTTTCCTGCGCGCGTCGGCGGGCATCACGGTCGTGATGTAGCCCATGTTCGATACCGACGGCTCGACGATCGCCGCGAAGCCGATGCCATACAGCCGCCCTTCGTTGCGTGCGGCGTCGCGGCGCGCGACGAGTTCCCGGTATCCGCCTTCGTCGAGTGAACGGCGCAGCGCTTCCTGATAATTGCCCGAATCGAGCAGCGCGCCCGCCGCCGCGCGATACGGGAACGCATCGGCGGGAACGAAGTTGCGGCGATACACGTCGAGCACATCGAGCTTCAGTTCGATCGCGATGCGCTGAATCAGCCGCTCCAGCGCGAAGTACACCTGCGGCCCGCCGAAGCCGCGCACGAGCCCCGTCGGCGTCTTGTTCGTCAGCACGACGCGATTGCGCACGAGCAGATTCGGGATCGCGTACGCGCCCGTCAGGCAGCCGTGCATCCGGTAGAACGTCGCGGGCTCGGGCGCGCGCACGTAGCCGCCAACGTCTTCCATCTGGTCGTAGGACAGCGCGACGATGCGGCCATCGGCTTCGACGGCGGCTTCAACGGTCGAGAGGCGGGCCGTCGCCGATGTCGCCGCGCTCAAGTGTTCGAGACGATCCTCGACCCACTTCACCGGCGCGCCCGCCTTGCGCGACGCGAGGCACATCAGCACGACATATGGAAACACGGCCTGCTTCACGCCGAAGCTGCCGCCGGAATCGCGCGGGGCCTTATGACGCAGCCGATTGGCGGGCACGTTCAAGGCCATCGCCATGACCGCGTGCAGAGAGAACGGCCCCATGAAATTCGACGTGACGTCGTAGCCTTCGTCGCCCGAAAGATACTCGGCGATGACCACGCCGCACTCGATCGGCGCGCAGGTGTTGCGCGGATAATGCGCGACCAGCTTCACGCGATGCGGCGCGCGCTCGAAGGCCGCTTCCGGCTCGCCGTAGCGGAAATGCCGGTCGCTGATGACGTTGCTGCCGACGCGTTCGTGCAGCACCGGCGCGTCGTCCTTCGCGGCTTGTTCAATCGACGTCACGGGATCGAGCACCGCGTAGTCGACCTTGATCAGATCGAGCGCGTCTTCCGCGAGCGCACGCGATTCGGCCATCACGACCGCGACCGGCTCACCGACGTAGCGCACGCGGTCCATCGCGAGCGCCCACTGTTCCATCGGCGATTTCACGCCGACGACGAACGGTCTCGACCACGGACGCAAATCGTCGCGCGTGAGCACGGCGCGCACGCCCGCGAGTTTCGACGCGGCTTGCGCATCGATCGACAGGATGTCCGCGTGCGCGTGCGGCGAACGCAGAATCGCGGCGTGCAGCGTGCCCGGCTTGACAGCGATGTCATCGCCATAGCGGCCACGGCCCGTCAGGATCGCCGGGTCTTCGAGGCGCTCCATCGAGCGTCCGATGTGACGCTGCGGCGCGGTCGCTTCGCGCGCCTGGTTGCCGGCGACGCGCGCGTCCATGTCGGCAAATGCGGTTTCGCGCTGATTCATGACGTTACTCCTCGTGCGGCGCCGCCGCCGAATTCATCTGCGAGACCGCTCCAGCGGCGGGCAATCTCGTCGTGCTCGATGCCGAACAGATCGAGAATTCGCCCGACCGTGTGATCGACCACATCGTCGATAGTCTGCGGATGCGCGTAGAACGCGGGCACCGGCGGCATCACGATCGCGCCCATTTCCGTGGCGAGCGTCATGTTGCGCAAATGCGCGAGATTGAGCGGCGTTTCGCGCGCGACCAGCACGAGGCGGCGGCGCTCCTTGAGCATCACATCGGCGGCACGCGTAAGCAGGTTGTCCGCGAAGCCGTTTGCGACGCCCGCGAGCGTTTTCATCGAACATGGCGCAATCACCATGCCTTCCGTCAGAAACGATCCGCTCGCCACGGCCGCGCCGATATCGCGTACGTTGTGCACGACATCGGCAACGGCTTCGAGATCGCCGCGCGTGAAGCCGAGTTCCTGTGCGGCCGTCACCGCGCCCGACGACGACACGATGAGATGCGTCTCGTGCGTGCCGAGCCGGCGCAACGCGGCGAGCAAACGCACGCCGATCACCGCGCCGCTTGCGCCCGAAATGCCGACGACGATGCGCTTCTTTCGTTCAGCCATGATCGCGCGACACATAAGCGTCGAACGCGCTGTTGTCAGCGGCGACGAGTGCGTGCAGGTCGACCGTGTCCTGCCCCGGTATGCGCACGCGCGTGAACACATGCTCGGGATACACGACCGGGCGCGTCGCATCGAGACCCATCTTCGCGCTGACGCCTTGCAGATGCGACGGCGCATCGTCGGGCTGACCCACCGTCGTCGATGGATCGAGCGGCGAACCTTGCGCGCCTGCTATCACGACGAGGTCGCGATCAGCCTGGAAGCGCGTCGCGATCGCCCATTCGATTTCGGCGGGATCGTGCACGTTCACATCGGTATCGACGACGACGACCTGCTTGATGTCGTAATGCGCGCCGAACGCGCACAGGATGACGTTCTTCGCTTCGCCTTCGCGCTTCTTGTCGAATTGCACCCACAGGTGATAGCGGCACACGCCGCCCACCGACAGATGCACGTCCTTCACGGCGGGATGGCTGCGCTGAAGATGCGCGAGCAACGTGGCTTCGCGGGGAATCGCGCCGAGCAGCAGATGCTCCATTTCGGCGGGCACGATCGTATGAAAGATGGGATCGCGCCGATGCGTGACGGCCGTCACTTCGATGACTTCGCGTGCTTCCTTCGCGCTGTAGTACTTCGGAAATTCGCCGAACGGACCTTCCGGCTCGCGCACGTTCGGCAGAATGCGCCCTTCAATGACGATCTCCGCGAACGCCGGCACGTGCACGCCGCTCGTCACGCATCGCGCGACAGGCAGCGGCGCACCGTGCAGCGCGCCCGCGATTTCGAGTTCGTCGTGATCGATCGGCGTGATCGCTTGCGACGCGAGCATCGTCAGGGGATCGACACCAATCACGATGGCGACGTCGAGCGCATCGCCCGCGGCTTCCGCGTCGCGCTGGAATGCGTAGAGATGACGCGGCAGCAACAGGATCGCCATGCGATCGGGGCCGTGCACCTGAATGCGGTTGATCGAGACGTTCTGCACGCCGGTGCGCGGATTGCGCGCGATCACGAGACCGGCGGTGATGTACGGGCCGTTGTCGTGTTCGCTGTGGGTGGGAATGGGCAGCAATGCGTGCAGATCGATGCCGTTCGTATGCACGATCTCCTGACAGGGCGCGTCCGCTCGATCGACCACCCGCGATGCGACCGGCTGCGCGACCGCCGCCGAAAAGCGCGCGAGCAGGCCCGCTTCCTCGACGCCCAGCGCCTCCGCGATCCAGCCGCGCTTCGACATGAAGCCGGAGACGACCGGCACGCCCTTGCCGCCGGGCTGCGTGAAGAAAGCGGCCTGCGTACCGTCGAGCCGTTTGGCGATCGCGGCGAGCTCGTGCTCGAGCGCAACCGGCCGCTCGATGGTCGCCAGGCGGCCGGTCTTCGCGAGATGCGCGAGCCAGTCGCGCAGCGTGAGCGCTGACGTCTCTGAACGATTCGAGGCCCACGGAAGAGCAAAGGTGGAAAGGGTGCCGTGCGTCGCGGCGTCGCGAATATTCATCTGCGTCTCCATCAGTCCCTTGCGTTTTTGCAGCCGGAGCGCCGCGGCAAGGGATGAATGAAGCGTAGCGAGATCGCGATATAAGTTCTAATATTGTTTTTTGATGTCTTGGATCATTAATGTTGATATCAGCGTTAGCCCCAATGACACGGGTCTTTCATGCCGATATCAATACACGGGTGGCATCTCTGCGCACAGCACAGGGCATTTCATGAAATTGCCAGTAAGCCCGGCCTGCGATCACAGACTGATAACGCGGTCGAATGTTATTAGTCTTACTGATACAAATCCGAACGAGAAATGGACCTCAAGCAAATCCAGTACTTCATCGCGCTCTTCGAGGACGGATCGGTCACGCGCGCGGCCAAACGGCTGAACATCGTGCAGCCCGCACTCAGCATGCAGATCGCGAAGCTGGAGGAAGAGCTGCACCAGCAATTATTCGAGCGCGGCGCGCACGGCATGGCGCCGACGGCCGCCGGACGCCTGATGTATCGGCTCTTTCTGCCGATCATGCGCGACCTTGCGCACGCGCGGCAGCAGCTTCAGCAGCGCGACGAAGTGGTGACGGGGCATGTGAGCATTGGGCTCATCGCATCGGTGACGGAGAGCGTGCTTGCCGATTCGCTCTCGCGCTTTCATGCGCGTTATCCGCATGTCGAAGTGACGGTGGCGGACGGCTTCACCGCGACCTTCATTGACTGGGTCGCGGGTGGCCAACTCGATGCGGCCCTCATCAACAAGCCCCGCGCGCGCCTATCGCTGGATTCGCAGACGCTGCTCGATGAAGAAATGGTGCTGGCGACGAGCGTCGAGCACGGCCCTGACCTGCCGCACACGATCGAGCTTGCGCAGTTGCCCGAACTCGAACTCGTGTTGCCGACCAAGCGCCACGGCCTGCGCGGCGTGCTCGATACCGCCGCACAGCACGAAGACGTGCTGCTTGCGCCGCGTTTCGAAATCGACGTGCTCAGCACGATCGTGAAGCTCGTAGAGAGCACCCGCTTTGCGACGATCCTGCCGCGCATCGCCGTTGGGCGGGCCGTGCAGCGTGGGACACTGCGGGCCCATCCGATTCTCGCGCCACGCATCGTGCGGCATATCGTGCGCGTGAGCCACCCGCGCAGGCCGTTGTCCGCTGCGGCCGAGACGCTGATCGAGATCATCGCCGACGAACTGCATCGCGTGTCGAACGCATCCGTCACGAACGCCCCTCTTATCTCCAAGGAAACTGCATGAAAGCACCACACTGGATAGCCGGCGCATGGGTCGGCGTGCCTTCGGTCGACAGCATCAATCCCGCTACGGGCGAAAGCATCGGCCAGTTCGCCGACGGCGGGGCGGCGCAAGCCGATGCGGCCATCGCCGCGGCACGGAAGGTGTTCGACCGCACGACGTGGGCACAGGACGCGCGCCTGCGTCAGGACGTGCTGCTCGCATGGGCCGGCGCACTGGATGCGCAACGCGAGCCGCTTGCGACCCTGCTTACGCGCGAAAACGGCAAGGCAATCGCGCAGTCGCGCGGAGAGGTCGCCGCCGCGATTTCCGAGGTCCGATATTACGCGGGACTCGCTCGGCACATCGCGGGGCACGTGCTGGAACCAGAGCCGGGAACAATCTCGACAATGCTGCGTGAGGCCGCTGGCGTCGCGGCCATCTTCGTGCCATGGAATGCGCCCGCGGTGTTGCTGGTGCGCTCGCTCGCGCCCGCGCTCGCCGCCGGCTGCACGGCAATCGTCAAATCCGCCCCACAGACCCCGCTAGTTATCGCAGCCATGCTGCGCTGCTTCGAGCAGACCGCGCTGCCGAAGGGCGCAGTGAACCTCGTCAACGAGATCGGCTATGCGGCAGGCGAACGGCTGGTCGAGTCACATGACGTCGACGTGGTGAGTTTCACGGGATCAACCGCGACGGGCAAGAAGATCATGGCGGCCGCCGCCGAAAGCATGAAGAAGCTCTCGCTGGAACTCGGCGGCAAGTCGTGCTGCGTCGTCTTCGAGGATGCGGACGTCGCCGCGATCGCGCCGCGTATCGCGCGAGCCGCGACGATCATCTCAGGTCAGCAATGCACTGCTGCGCGGCGGGTGCTCGTACATGCCCGGCGAGCGGCGGAGATGCGTGAGCATCTGACGCGTGCGCTCGAAGCGCTGAAAGTGGGCGACGGCATCAACGAGGCAATGGACATCGGTCCGCTAATCGACGCGGCCACGCGCGACGCAGTCGATCAAACCATTGCCCGCGCCTGCGACGAAGCCGATCGCGTACTGCTGCGCGGCACGCGCTCAGGACACGCGTTCCTCTCGCCAACGCTCATCGAACACCGCGACCCGAAAGCATTCTTCTGTCAGGAAGAAATTTTCGGACCATTCGTCACGCTGGAGACGTTTGACACTGAAGCGCAGGCAATCGACAGAGCCAACGACACCGTATTTGGCCTCTCCGCGAGCGTGTGGACCAACGACGGCGCCCGCGCGTTTCGCATCGCGCGCGCGCTGCGCAATGGCACGGTTTGGATCAACGATCACAACAAGCTCTTTGCCGAAGCGGAAACGGGTGGCTACCGGCAAAGCGGTCTCGGCCGCCTGCACGGCTACGATGCCCTCGCCGACTTCACGGAAATCAAGCACATCTGCATGCCGGCCGGCGTTGCGGAAGGTATCGCGCCGTTGCGGTGAATGGCAGGAAGCGCTGAAAACGCCTGCGTTCTGGCGCGAAGGTGGCCCGGGAGATGGCGGGCAATGCAGTGAGCTGTCGCGCCTTGTAAGTGGAGCAGAAACGGATCTTGCGTGGTTTCTGCATGATGCGAAGCGTTCAGGATAGCAAAGCGAACGCCTCGTCGACACATTGGCGCCTGTCGCGGCATTGATCGCCATGCATGATGAAGACGTTGGTGAACCGGGTTCGCGCGGCAAAGGATGAAACGATTACCCCTTGTTCGAAATGCCAAGGCGCACCGCTTCCGGCGTGATGGGAATATGGCGAAGGCGAGCCCCCACGGCGACAAAAATTGCGTTTGCGATGGCGGGGCCAACGACGGTTGTCGCTGGCTCGCCCAAGCCGACGGGCACCTCGGTGCTCTCCACAAAACTGATGTCCATATCCGGCACATCGCCGATGCGCAGCGGCGTGTAAGTATTCAGATTGGTGTCCTTCACCTGGCCGTTCTCGAATACGGTGCCTTCGTACAGGGCCATGCTGAGCCCCCAAAGCGCGCCGCCTTCGATCTGCGCGCGCGCGCTTCCCGGATCGACGATGGTTCCAGCGTCGATTACGATCGTCAGCTTCTCCACCGTGACCACACCCGTTTGCCTGTCGACGCGGACGCGGGCCGCGCATGCCGACCAGGTCGGCATGTCGCGTTCCTGACCGAAACTGGTGGCAAGGCCGAGGCCAGTATCGGGCGGCAACGCAGCGCCCCAGCCGGCGCGCGCGGCAGCTCGGCGAACGACCTCCGCCTGCCGGTGCGCCCCGCCGACGGAGTTCGGTGCAGAACCGGCGTTGCGCCCTTCAGCCGTAAGTAGCTTCAGACGGAAGGCAACGGGATCGGTTTTCGTGTGGTGGGCAGCCTCGTCGATAAAGCTTTCCACTGCCCAATTGGTCCAACCCGGTCCCACCGAACGGAGCCAGCCGGGACGGAATGTGCTGTTGGCAAGATCGTTCGAAATAGCGCGGACCTTCTGTGCGCCGACCTCATACCAATGATCCGCGCCTGAAATGGCGAATGGATCATAGGGTGCGCCACCCTTCCCCTTCGGCATGAAGAAGGCTGCCATGATCTGGGTGGGCCACCCCGCAGCGGCGGCATGCTCCATCGCCGTCACCTGGCCATCCTCCCCGAAGGCCATGCGCAATGTCTGCACCGAGGGGGAGCGGACTGAATCGAAACGTGCGTCGTCTGAGCGAGTCAGCACCATCTTCACCGGCCGGCTCAGCGCTTTCGCCGCGAGCGCGGCGGGCACGGCGTAGTCGCCGTTCAGCCGTCGGCCAAAGCCGCCGCCGACCCGATAGGTACGCAATACGATACTCGTCTGTGGCCGGTCGAGCGCCTTGGCGAGCGTCGGCAGGATCAGGCTTTGCCACTGGTTGCCAGTGTGGATTTCAAAGATGCCGTCCTTCTCGAACGCGAGCGCGTTCAACGGCTCGAGCTGGAAATGCAGCACGGTCGCGGTGGTGTATGTCTGCTCCAGTGTCGATTTGGCTGCGCGGAAGGCCGCAGCCGTATCGGCGCTACCGGTGTCGAGCAGCACGCCGCTATCCGCCCGTCCGATCTGCTGAACGGCGTGATCCAGAATATTCTTCTCGGATACGGTTGCGCCGGGGCCAGGCGTCCAGTTGACGGTGATCAGATCAGCTGCCCGGATCGCAGCAGGATAGCTCTCCGCGATAACCATCACCCAGCCTGGCACCGTGTCCGACGGATCGTCGATCACGATGGTCTTGATGTAGCCTCTCACCTTGCGCGCCCGGCTGTCGTCGAACGAGTTCACTTTCGATCCGTTGCGCGTCGGTGGGATCTTGGGCCTGCCGTAGACCATGCCGGCTACTTTCGCGTCGATGCCATAGCGCGCAGTGCCGTTCGTCTTCTCGGGGACGTCCAGCGCGGCTACCGGTTTGCCCACCAGACGGCGCTCGGAAGCTGGCTTGATCGGCAGTTTGTCCAGTTCCTCGGGTGTATAGCGGCGATCGAGATTACCGCGTTTAACGATGTCGCCATACGCGATAGAACGGCTTCCTGCCACAACCGCGCCGGCACGGGCGGCGCAGTCGGCCGTCGACACGCCCAGGAGCTTCGCGCCTTCCTCGATCAGGACGATCCGGCCGGCCGCACCCGCGTGGCTGAAGACCGGCCACGTCTGCCAGGTCGACCAGCTTCCGCCCGTCACCATTAACCCCCATTTGGGATCCGTGTCGACATGGATGATTCGGACCTTATCCCAATCGGCCTCCAGCTCGTCGGCCAGAATACGGGCGAGCGCGGTGCCGACGTGCTGGCCCATTTCTGCGCGGATGATGTTGACGGTGACGATGCCGTCACCGTCGATGGAGAACCACACGGTCGGCTCGAACCGGAGATCGACAGCGGCAGGTGGCGGCACCCCGTCGGTCGCCGTGTGGTCCATCGCAGTGGCGGCGACGCCTGAAAACCCGAACGCGGCTCCCGCGCCTAGCGTGGCGATCAGGAAGTCGCGGCGGGTGAACGGTCGGGCACCCTCGCACATGAAGCGCGGCCTAGTCATGTGTTGCGTCACTCCGTAGGGCTGCTGCAGCTTGCTTGATCGCCGCGCGAATGCGCACATACGTCATGCAACGGCAGAGATTGCCGGACATGACCGCGTCGATATCCTGGTCGGTGGGGGACGGAAAATCCTTGAGCAAGGCTACGGCCTGCATGATCTGCCCGGATTGGCAATAGCCGCATTGCGGCACCTGCAGCGCTTGCCAGGCCTTTTGCACCGGATGCTCGCCCGCGGGATCGAGTCCCTCGATCGTCGTCACCTGCGCGCCGTCGATCGCGCTAACCGGCGTGATGCAGGAGCGCGTCGCCCTCCCGCCAACATGTACGGTGCATGCGCCGCACATGCCGATGCCGCAGCCGAATTTCGTCCCGGTCAACCCGATATCGTCACGGATCACCCACAAGAGCGGTGTGTCCTCCTCGACATCCATGGAGACGGCCTGGCCATTGATGGTGAATCGTGTCATGGTTGCAATGCTCCGGACTTCATCGCGGCCTCACTCTTGCCCACGGCCTTGCGCACGTATGGCGGCAACTTTTTTCTCGAGATCGGGCCAAGGTGCGAGGTTGGTGTGCGTCGCGCGAAGATAGGCAGCGATCCGCGCGACGTCTGCATCACTGAATCCATGAATAAATCCCGGCATCACAACGCCAGGCGCGCCTTCCTGCGCGCCGACTCCGTAGAAGATGACCTGGATCAGATTGGTTGGATCTGACAAGCTCACCGCGCTGACGATCGCGAGATCCGGGCGAAGTGGATGTGGGCCGTTGCCGCCGTTGTAATGACAGGATGCGCAGGCGGCCGTATAGAGCCTCACAGCGGGATCGTATTGCTGTCCACGGCCGCCCCGGTCAACAACAAGCGCTCGCTGGATCGCGGGCTGGACTTCTGAGCCGCGCCCAGCGGCATCATTGATATCGGCAAAATAGACAGCGAGCGCCTCGATGTCGGAATCAGGCAGTTTGGCGAGACCCTTGTGAACGACGGGTGACATCGGACCCATCACTGTGCCGTGAAAGCGGCTGATGCCGGTGCGCAAATAGGCAAAGAGCTCCTTCTGCGTCCACGGTACGGGTGAAGGGTTGGCCTTTGTCAGTGGCGGAGCCAGCCAGTTGTCAACCGCGGCACCCGAATAGGCATGTCCGCGCTCTTCGGCGCCCAGGCCGTTGCGCGGCGTGTGACAGGCGCTGCAATGACTGATGCCTTCGGCGAGGTAGGCGCCCCGATTCCATTGCGGCCCACGCGCCGGCTGCGTCTCGAACCGGCCTGGTCGGAAAAACAGCAATTTCCACCCAGCCTGCAAGGCGCGGATGCCTAGCGGGAATGGCAACGTATTTTCGTGCGCCGATGCGTTGACCGGCTCCCGAGTCATGAAATAGGCGTAGAGCGCCGAAATGTCGGCATCCGACATCCTGGTGAAATGGTCATACGGAAATGCGGGAAACAGATGCGATCCGTCGCGCGCCACCCCTTCTTGCATGGCCCGGCGAAAGGCCTCCTCGGACCATGTACCGATTCCCGTCTCCGGATCGGGGGTGATGTTCGTCGAATAGACGGTGCCAAATCCTGTCCGCATCGCATAGCCGCCAGCGAAGGGCCGGCCGCCCTTCGCCGTGTGACACTCCGCGCAAAAACCAGCTGCGGCCAGCACTTCGCCGCGCATGACAAGTTCACGTGCAAAGGCGGATGGGACGGGCGGCGAAATCGGCGCAATCGTTGGTCGCCAGGCAAAATAAAATGCGCCGATGACTCCGATGAGCAGAACAGCCGCCACACCGATAAGAATCCGCTTGAGAATGGGGCTAGTCCACACGATGCACCTTCTTTCCTCCAACGCAGGCTTGCTGGATTCTCATCGCTGCTCCTCGTCGGTTTGTGAATGGACTCACGCGCGCACGCGGGCCACGCCCAGCACCCCATAGGCATCCGTCTACGATCGGGCGCGCCGGGCCGATTTTCCCGCCACCGGTCGATGCTGCTACGTGAGGGTCCCGGTCTCGCAATCCTGGCTGCAGCAACGGTCGAATCCATCGAAAACGGCTGATGCGAGGATCATTCGGTTCCAGTTACCGGGCACACAGGTCGCGGTACGTCGAGGGCGGAATACCCGGTCGCCAAAGGCGATCGGACGGCCGGAAAGCGCGCAAGCGCCCTCGACACGTGCCAGTCCCAGCCGCCAGATCTGGTCAACGTAATGCCCTGTCTGTGAATCGCTCCAGCACACGCTCAAGGTGTGACCGCTCAACACCTCCTGAACGACAATTTGCGACGGTCGCGGCAGCCATTCGACCCAGTCGACACTGCGTTCACGCCGCGAATTACGGCGGCGGAACTTCTGTTTGAACGATGTTTCGACGGCAGGCGTCGCAGGCCGTGCGTCGGGGCACAAAAGGCGCAACAGCGCCAGCTCGAACAGACGAACGTCAGATGGATGACTCATAGTCATATCGATCTCGTTTCATGCGGAAAGGACTCAAACGCAACCCATCGATTTGCTCGATTTCTCTGGAAAATATGTGGAGACCCTTCCGCGGAATTACGGTTGAATTCATGCTCCGCGCCGCGCGCGAGCCGGCCTACCGCGCAGCAAGGCCGTTGACGCGATGACGATAACAACCAGACTAGGCTCTTGCCGGTCGCACTTCTTTCTCATTCCTGCGAAGACGTGTCGGATCTCTGCGCTCCTGCTGCGCGGCTTTCAGTTGCGAAAGTACAGCAGCATTACGCTGTGTCAGGTTGGTCGACAGGCGGCGGTGGAGTGAAGCAATGAACAAGACGAAATTGCTTTACCGCGCTCACCGGCTCCCTGCCATCGAAGCGGCGCGACAAGACCGCGGCCAGGCGCTTCTTTCGACATGTGCTGCGATCAAACCCGGTGCCGCGGAAGGTGTGCATTTCGTCGTCTTCGCCATGCTTATGCTTGTCCATGCAATCCGTCTAACGCCTGCCCAAGAAAGAACACCCAGTGAACGGCCTCGGGGAAAAGAAAGGCCTTACGCTGCGCCTGGGCAACATATCTCGCCGCATCGAAAATGAAACTCTCGACGCAAATTCAAAACCACTGGCAAGCGCTGAAGTCACCATTGAACATGGATAACCCAATAAACGGCCACGCTGCTCGGTGATACTGCTCCATATCGTGGAAATTCCGTTCGTTACCCGGCGGGAACGACGACGGATCGAATCATGCCTCACACATCCACACGAAGCACCCACCTTATAAATAACAACGACTTATCCAAATAAGGCGAGACGGGCGCCGTGGCATATACCGTAGTCCACAATACGGAATTCTTTGTTTTTGACACGCTTGAAAACAAATGTGGTGACTCTATAGTTGACTTCACGTACGAACATGACTGACCAAGGCGGACACTCCGCTACCTACCTCCGCCCAACTCCGAAGTAGCGGTTAGAAAATCGACCTACCAAGACGCAATCTAATGAGGATTCCCCAATGAGTATGACCAGTAGTCGGACCCAAAAAGTGGTTGTGGTCACCGGTGCCGGAATCGGGATCGGACGAGCCACTGCAAAGGCATTCGGCGCGTTGGACTATAGAGTGATCGTCACTGACGTTCTACAGGCAGAAGGAGAGACGGTCGCGGCGCAGATTCGGGAAGCCGGAGGACAAGCCGAGTTCTATCCGCTCGATGTTCGCGACACCAATGCCTGTAACGGACTCGTCGCGACCGTTGAGAAGAAGTATGGTGCAATCGATTCGGTGATCGCAAACGCAGGTATCGCCCATAGAGTTCCTCTCGATGAATTGACGGACGAGAAGTGGGATCTCACGATGGATATCGACCTGAAAGGCGTCTTTCGCATCATTCGCGCAGCGTTGCCGGGAATGAAGCAGAGGAAATCGGGAAGCATCGTGGCTGTATCTTCCATCATGGGCGTCGCCTACGGATGGGATGAACACGCACACTACTCGGCGGCAAAAGCTGGCGTAGTGGGTCTGGTACGCGGCCTCGCCGTCGAGCTGGGACGCCACGGGATCCGCGTCAATGGCCTCGCCCCTGGGTTCATCCGTACTGCGCAGGCACTGTCCGAGCAGCATTCGAAAGGAGAGGCAGGCCTTCAGGCTGTGTCGGCGTCAATCCCGCTCGGCCGTGTCGGTGAGCCGGAAGACATGGCGGATGTCATTACGTTCATGGTGTCGGATAAAGCCCGGTATCTCACAGGACAGACGATTATGGTCGATGGCGGCTTGGCCATCCAGAGCCATTAGCCAATTCAACCGCTCATCATCACGTTTGGAGGAAATCATGGGGAGCCTGGCCGGTAAGACTGCTTTGGTCACAGGCGCGGCGCGCGGAATTGGGCAAGCCATCGCCCTGGCCTTCGCGAAGGAAGGCGCACACGTCGCGGTACTTGATCGCCGGAAAGAAGACGCAGAGCAGACGGCAGCCCGTATCCGCGACCTCGGGGTAAGAGGCGTTGCTATCTCTGCTGATGTTGGCGAAGAATCGCAGGTGAACGCTGCGGTCGATACCGCTATCGCAGCGCTTGGCCGTATCGACATACTGGTCAACAACGCCGGAATCGAGTCCGCATCGCTCGTCGCCGATATGCCAACGGAAATGTGGGACAGGATGATGCTGATTAATCTGCGCAGTGTCTTCCTGTGTTCGCGAGCTGTCCTCCCTGGCATGCGCGCGCGCAAGCACGGACGAATTATCAATATCAGCTCTCAGCTCGCACATAAAGGGGCGAAGGAACTTGCCCACTATGCTGCAGCGAAGGCCGGCGTAATCGGCTTTACACGCTCGCTCGCGTATGAGGTGGCGGACGAGGGAATCACTGCTAACGCGATCTGTCCAGGACCGGTCGACACGGAACTGTTCCGTAGCCTCCCCGAAACGTTTCGACGCGCCAAGCTCGCGGAATTGCCGATCGGACGAGCGGCTTCCGTCGACGAAATCGCACCCGCTGCCGTATTGCTTGCGTCCGACGCCGGATCCTACTTCCTCGGCGCCACGATCAATCCTAACGGCGGCGACTATATGATCTGACGGCTGGCCGTAGCTGAGACGTTATCCACGCTCAAGCTACGGCTCACAGACCGACCAGGCAAGTGACTAAACTAGTTATTTCGCCATCCTAATTACATCTGAAGAAACACTTACTTTTGCCGTAAGGCGAAGGAGTATTTTTAAATGGCCAAGTTAAAAAGGACCTTTGACTTTCGGGTCGATCCGATACTGCCGAGTGACGTAAAGCGAGCCACCATTGTCGCGTTCTTCGCGTGGGTGTTCGCCGTCTATGACTTCATCCTGTTTGGCACGCTCCTTCCCGAGATTGGCGCTCATTACAAGTGGGACGCCGCGGAGCAAGCCGAAATAGCAACGTTGGTTGCGGCTGGAACCGCTCTGATCGCGTTTGTAATTGGGCCGATTCTCGACAAGGCAGGACGCAAGAACAGCCTCCTGTTCACCGTCGCAGGCGCGGCGGTCTGCTCCGGGCTCACTGTGGTCGGCGGATCTCTCGGGCGCTGGCCCCTGATTTTGATCCGCTCGCTTTCTGGTCTCGGGTATGCAGAAGAGACGGTCAATGCCACGTATTTGAACGAACTTTACACTGCGGCCAACGACGCGCGACTGAACAAGCGCAAAGGCTTCATTTATAGCCTGGTACAGGGTGGCTGGCCGATCGGCGCGCTCGTCGCCGCAGGCCTCACGGCTTTGCTGTTGCCGCGTGTAGGTTGGCAAGGATGCTTCGTCTTTGCGACGTTCCCTGCAATCGTCATTTTCTTCATGACGCGTCGTTTGAAGGAGAGCCCCCAGTTCCTGGTGCACAAGCACGTGAAGCATCTTCGTGACTCCGGCGAGGAAGAAGCTGCCCGCAAGATAGCAGCGCGTCACGGGATCGATTACGAACAACATTCTTCGGCTGGAATTGGGGCGGCCTTTCGCGGCGAATCGCTCCGACCCACGCTGGTTCTCGGCGGCGGCTTCCTCTTGAACTGGTCCGCCATTCAAGTCTTCGGCGTACTCGGCACGACGGTTTTGACGCAAGTCCACAACGTTTCATTCGAGAACTCACTGTTGATCCTCGTCCTGTCGAACGTGGTCGGCTACCTTGGTTATCTTTCGCACGGCTTCATTGGCGACAAGATCGGTCGGCGAAATACTCTGGCGCTTGGATGGATGCTTGGCGGCTTCGCATTCGCGGGGATGCTCTATGGTCCTCATGACCTCTACGTCGTGGTCGGGCTCTACAGCCTCGGCCTGTTCTTCCTGAATGGCCCGTACGCCGCGGCATTGTTCTTTATCGGCGAGAGCTATCCGACCGCAATTCGCGGCACCGGCAGCGCAATTGTCCATGCGATGGGGCCGATTGGCGCAATTTTCGCTGGCCTTGGTATCACGGCGGCACTCAGTTCGGGAAGCGACTGGCTCCACGCAGGTCTGTTCTTCGGCGCAGTTCCGTGCTTCCTCTCCGGTTTGCTGATCTTCGCGACGCGTCACGTTGATCCGGAACAGCATACGTGGAGCGAGGCAGTGCATGAACCGAGCTTTGTGAAGGCGCAGGAAGCTGGCCGCTATGACACAGTAATCGAATAAGCCAAATCAATCTGACGCCAGGCGCCGGGATCAAACAACCGTGCGCCTGCGTTTTGTCCCATGTTCCGCCGCCAATTACGAGACTGCGTCGCCTCTGCCGAGTCACGCGGCTAGACGCGTCCGCGCAGGTCCGAGATGTCGAGGTTAGCCTGGTGCACGAGGTTCTGAATTTCGCGCGACTCAGTGCGTAGAAGTGAAACCAGTTCTTGCTGGCGCGCTTGCGACAGACTGCCAGCAAGTGCAGTAACGCTAAGCGCGGCCAGCGGAGCACCAGCACTGTCCCGGATGACTGTGCCCACTCCGCTGAGACCGGGAATAAGACTACTGTCGTGCGTTGCGTACCCGACGTCCTGAGAGTGCTTCACGATCTTCAGCAATGACGGCACGGACAACCCGCCATAGGTGAAGAGCCGCTTCGCGTTTGCGTGGCAAATTCGGGAAATCTCGTCATCTGGGAGGAGCATCAGCAGCGCAAGACTTCCTGCGCCCACCCCCAGCGGTCGATGCACACCGATCTGTATGGCCGGTACAGTCACGGGCTCGCCGCCCTCGGCTCTCGCGATCGAAATGGCGTCCGAGTCGCTACGAATGGTCAAGAACGCGATGTCCCCGGTCGACTGGGCGAGCCGCTTCAACGACGGCTCGCAGATCGCCTGCAACTTGAACTGCGTTGCAGCGGTCAGTCCGAGTTCGTACAAGCCGTGGCCGAGCAAATACCGGCGCGTTTGTGGGTGCTGCATGACCAGCCCTTCCCTCACCAAACAGCTCAAGATTCGGTGGATAGTCGGACGCTCCAGCTTCAACTGAGTGGCCAGGTCCGATAAGCGCAAACCGTGCACGCTGAATGACGCGATCTCTCGCAAGATCCGAGCCGCGCGTTCGATGCTTTGTGTTCCCGATCCTTTGTTCATCGCTGACGATTGGCTCCCGATATCAATATCCATGTCGCTACATTCCCATTAAAGCAATCATCCTACACGCTTATAGTCCACAAAGCGGACTCATTTTTAGCGGTGCCCCGTTGTTCTTGGTAATTTGGGAGGTTATGGTTGTATCGAACGAACAGCGTTGATTAATCAGGGACTTGAGGATGGTTCCAGAGCGCTGACCCATGACCGATGGCCGCTAGAACTGTTGGTCATCTTCAGCCGTTGTCCGTATTGCGGATCTACGGCACAGAAGGTGCGCAGCGCATGCGCCCACCACCCCGCTCACTTCTGGAAAGAGACATTAGGGAGACTCACCATGCCGCAACGAATCGTCGATCTGACATTGACCCTGGCGGACAACATGCCCGCACACAAGCTGTTTCAGCGGCCCATCATTGCGCCTCACCTTACTCACGAAAAGTCACTCTCATTGGGCTTGGGCGTGCCAGAGGACCCGATGACTTTCGCGACCACCTTCATCAGCACCTTGGATCACATCGCAACGCACGTTGACGCCTTTTATCACACGAACCCGAAAGGCCAGCCAGTCGACGAGATGCCGCTGTCGATGTTCATGGGCAAAGCGGTCTGCCTGGACATGATGCACATCCCTGACCTTGGTGACATCGACGTCAGAGATCTTGAGGAAGGTGAAGAGAAGGCAGGCGTGAAGATCGACGGCCACATTGTGCTGATGAATACCGGTCTCCATAAGCGACACTATCCAGATCTGAAGGTCGTGTGGAGTAACCCAGGTCTGACTGCTGAAGCAACCCATTGGCTTGCGGATCGCGGCTCCAAGCTGCACGGAGTAGAGGGACCGTCCACGGACAAACCTTCGCATAACCTGTTTCCGAGCCATCGCGTATGTCGCGACCGGGGAATTACTCATTACGAGTGGCTGGTCAATCTCGAGGAACTGGTCGGTAAAGGTGAGTTCATGTTTTTCGGGCCGCCGCTCAAGATCCAAAACGGAAGCGGCTCGCCTGTCCGCGCCTGGGCCGTCCTCAACGACTGATCCTTGTCAAACCGGTGTACTGAGCAAGCAAAAGGGAATCTGATACGGGTTCCCTGCCGCACAACCACGCAATCGTGCAGGGCAATACCATGAACGCCTCCGCTGACAACGATCAACGCATCCCCATCACTCTTCTTACAGGTTTTCTCGGCGCAGGAAAATCAACCTTGGTGAACCACATTCTGTCGAACCCCGACTCGGGAAAAATCGCGGTCATCGTGAACGAGTTTGGGGAAGTCGGTATCGACGGCGATCTGATCAACAGGGCCTCGGAAGACATGTTGGAACTGAGTAACGGATGCATCTGTTGTTCCAGCAAGGATGACCTCATCGAGTCGCTGTACAAGCTATATATGCGAAAAGCGGGACTTTCAGAGCCCAGGATCGAGTTTGATCGTGTGCTTATAGAGACCACAGGGATCGCAAATCCTCTCCCGCTTGCGCAAGCTTTCTACAGCGATATGTCGCTGAGCCTTACCTACCGCCTGGACGCTATCGTCACGCTGGTCGACCTGAGACACGTGAAAGATCAGTTGCAGAACGCGCCGGAGGCAGAGCGGCAGATTGCACTTGCAGACAAGATCATATTCAACAAGCGCGATTTGGTCGATGACGAGCAATATCACTCGGCAATCTCACTGGTACAAGCACTGAATCCGATTGCAGCGAAGACTACCACCAGTTTCAGCGACGTGGCTGCCACCGACTTGCTGGACCTCGGTTTATTTGATCCAAGCACACGCGAAGAAGCAGTCGCAAGCTGGATCGGCATGGAGAGTGAATCGGAAAGCGCGTCCGAGAACGCGTCCTGTACCTTGTGCGCTTCTGGAGAACATCACGACCACCATGATCGGCTACATCCTCATGCTGACGTGTCGTCTGTAAGTTTTCGTGAGCCTGAGGCAGTTGATTATGAAAAATTTCTCGCATTTTTGACGGAGCTGACGCAGAGCTACGGTACGAATCTTTATCGCGTCAAAGGATTGATCAAGTTCTCTGGAGCGGACCGTCCCGTCATCGTACAGGGCGTTCAGACCGTCTTCAGCCCCCTTACCTACGCGGAGGCGTGGCCTCGAGGCCTATCAGAGACTCGCTTCGTCGTAATTGGAAAGCGCCTCGAACGGGAGAGGATCATTGCAGGTTTCAGATCCTGCATCGCGAATGAATGCGACGTCGTAAAAGACGGCGTGATCATGATCTAAGAAGAAGATCTTTGACAATGTACTCATCCGATTTCACCACCGCGCTCGAAATGCGCGATTCAATTGCGAGGAAACAGATCTCGCCTGTCGAGTTATTGAAGGACGTCTACGAGCGCATCGACGCGCTTGAGCCGAAGTTAAACTGCTTCACAACGTTGACTCCGGAACTTGCCTTCGAAAGCGCTCGACGCGCTGAGCAGGCCGTCATGAGAGGCGAGTCACTCGGGCCACTGCACGGGCTTCCCGTCTCGGTCAAAGATCTCATCGCTGTCGGCGGCGTTCGCCAAACCTTTGGTTCAAGGGTAATGGCGGACAACCTCGCCGCCGGCGACGCCCCTTCAGTTGAGCGGATTAAAGCTGCTGGAGCCTGCATCGTCGGCAAGACAACAACCAGCGAGTTCGGGTGCAAAGCCGTTGGGGACTCGCCGCTCACGGGCGTTACCCGAAACCCATGGGATCTGTCCAAGACTCCCGGAGGCTCCAGTTGTGGCGCCGCAGCGAGCGTCGCGGCCGGCGTCACTCCGTTTGCCCTGGGCACGGACGGCGGCGGCTCAATTCGCGCCCCGGCCTCATTTTGCGGAGTTTTCGGAATTAAGCCTCAATTTGCGCGTGTACCTGTGTTTCCTGTTTCAGCAACACCTACACTAGGTCATGTCGGCCCCCTCGCAAGGAGCGTTCGGGACGCAGCATTGTTGCTGTCAGTCATTGCCGGTGGAGACCGACGCGATCCGTTCTCGCAGCAAGGCCCCGTTCCAGATTTCCTGGGCGCGTGCGAACACGGCGTCGAAGGCATGCGCATCGCGTGGAGTCCAACTCTTGGATACGCAAGGGCGGACTCCGAGGTCGTGAAGATCGCCGAAACTGCACTCCGCACGTTCGAGGATATGGGTTGTGAAGTCGTCGTTCTAGAGAATGGAATTGGAGATGACCCGGCCGACATATGGACGGCTGAGTTCTATGCTGGAGTCGGCACCAGTTTGAGACACGTACTTCTTGAGTCCCGGGAACTACTGGACCGGGCGGTAGCCGGAGTACTAGACAATGCCCTCGAGCAAAGCCTGTTGCAGTATTACGGTCGTGTTTTCGAACGCTACCAATTCCGCGAGAGGGTGCGGACCATATTTGAACCTTTCGACCTTCTGCTGTCGCCTACTGTTCCAATACCGGCATGTGATATTGGCATCGAGATTCCCGGGCAAGCGCAGGGAAGAAACCTTTGCACCTGGCAGTGCTATACCTACCCGTTCAACCTGACCGGTCAGCCCGCCGCGTCGATCCCAGTCGGCTTTACAACCAGCGGACTCCCCGTAGGCCTGCAAATGGTCGCCAAAACCGGCTGCGAGACTGACATTTTCCGCGCGGCCGCTGCGTTCGAGGTTGCTCGACCCTGGCTTCACAAAGCACCACCCTTAAACGGGGAACGGACTGCGAATATTCAAGAACAGGATCGTGTCCGTCACTTATAGTAGATAGCGCTCGGATCGGCTTGTCGTGCAGCTCTTGGGCCGGCGGCGATCAAGATCGACGACGCTTGATGACATGAGTCCGATAACGAACTCCGCAACTTCTTTGGACCAAGACCTGATTGCCGATACGAGCGCCTGCTGGCCGTCGCCGATCCAGCACCTAAGCGCGACGAATGATCCGGCAGCATGCGAAAATCCGTGCACATAGTGTGCTGATAGATGTACATCTTTCTCTAATTCGTGTCGACTTCGCATGCAGGCTTATCTCGCAGTTGCGCTGGTGTTCATGATCAACATGGCAGGCACGACGCTGCCCACGGCGATCTACCATGATTACCAGACGGCCTTCGGCTTTAGTCCGGCGACCATCACGGTGATCTTCGCGTCTTATGCGGTCGGCGTGCTCGGCGCGTTGCTGACGATGGGAAACTGGTCCGATCTGCTCGGTCGCAAGCGCATGCTGATGACGGGTCTCGCGGCATCCGCTGTCTCCGCCTTGACGTTTCTTTTTGCCGACTGCCTCGCCATGCTCCTGCTCGGACGCCTCATCTCAGGCATCTCGGCGGGTATCTTTACCGGCACGGCGACTGTTGCAGTCATTGAATCCAGTCCGCCCGAATCGCGTGCGAAAGCGATGCTCGCTGCGACGTCATCGAACATGTTGGGACTCGGCCTCGGACCCGTGCTGAGCGGCGCGCTCGTCGAATTCGCGCCTTGGCCGATGCGTCTTTCCTACGTCGTGCACATCGCCTTGTTGCTAATCGCCGTGCTGTTGCTGCGCAGCGCGCCGGAGACCGTGCGCGTTGCCGAGCATCCGAAGCTGCGGATGCAGCGCCTCGCGCTGCCGCGTGAGGTGCGTGCCGCGTTCCTTCCCGCGGCCTTGTCGGGTTTTGCGGGATTCGTCGTCGTCGGCTTCTTCACCGCTGTGTCGCCGCAACTGATGCGCAATGTGCTCGGCTACGGCAGCAGCTTGCTGATCGGGCTCGCTGTGTTTCTGATCTTCCTCTGCTCGGCGATCGGGCAGGCGGTCGAGAAGCGCATCGCGAGGAAATGGCGCCCGCGTGTCGGTTGCGCGGCGCTCGTGGTCGGTTTGGTGTGTCTAGGCGTGTGCGCGTGGCTGCGCTCGACCACTGCGTTCGTGATCGGAACAATGCTGTGTGGAATCGGGCAAGGAATCAGCTTCCGGGCGTCATTGAGTGAGTTGTCGATTCGCAGCCCGGCCGAGCGCAAGGCCGAAGTGACATCGGCCTTTTTCGTGGTGCTCTACGTGGCGATATCCCTACCGGTGATCGGCATCGGCGTCGCGGTGCAGAGCCTCGGCATCGCGCGCGCGACGATCATGTTTGCCGTGATCACGATCGTCATCGTGCTGATATCGCTCGTGCTGCTGCGGCGGGTGGAGAAGGCGCAGTGATGCGGAATCCCTTTCGAGGAAATAACCTACCCCTAGCGAAGCTAGCTTAGCTTCCCTGATAAATATCGCACGACAGTCCGATCACGCACGGTTGACCTCCCCGGGTTTTGCCATAACCATTCCGTCCGCCGGGCTGGGCGCCGTAGTCCCAGATATTGTCGCGGTCCTTCGGTCTCGCCGACTGGGTTGCATTCGTCGGCTGCTGCCCGGATGACTGGTCAACAGTGCCCGACGGCTGCATTCCTTGAGCGTCGGCGGCACCAGCCGCCGCGAGCAGAAATATCGCAACGACTGCGGACGGTTGCACTCTCATTTCATCACCTCTTCGTAGTCAACGGGTCGCGTCAGCGACACCGGTTTAGCTGGGGAACAAGTCCCCACGAGAGAACGGACGACTGAACCGTCGCTTCAAGTGAGCCGCGCCGAGAAAGCCTGATCGACGCGAAAAGAGATTGGCCCTTGAGCGCAGCCAAGATCTACTTCATACCCCGCGTCTATCGCCAGCAACTATTTCGAACTCGAGCTTCCCGAGCGAACAAGCGGTCGCTATGACGCCATTTCCGCTTGCTCTTGTAGTCGGGCGAGCCTGTCGCGTGTCGAGGCACATCGGCTGTCAGAATTTTCCAGACCCCGAAAGAATGGCACCGCATACGGTAAGCCGGACCAAGAATTTCGTTCCCGCTCAAGACGGACATCCGCTGCTTTCCGACTTGGTTCACGCTTTAACCCCATCCAAAGAAAACGTAGCATCACTTAGCTTGAGCTGCCGCGCTTTGCTGTCAGGCGCGTCGAGGCGCTTGAGGCGTCTCTTGCGAAAGCGCCCCCCGCCATGACAAACGCCCGGCAGAGGACGCGACCATCGGTCGCAACTTTATGTTTGCGCCTTAAACTACGTTGAATCTCCATCGGCATGTAGTGATCGCCTCTGCAAGTATGTTATAGCGCAGGAAATGACACAGGGTTAGCGAATAATTGATTCAGCTATCCGGATAATGTGGAGAAGGCCTTTGGCGGCTAGATCAAGTTGGCCGCAGCTAGTTGCTCTGCGCTCCAACTTCGCTATCTGATCATCGTTCTAAGCGTGTCACAGCCTGGAAATTTGACCGATCGCCTTGCAGCGTCCCGACTACCAATGAAGGGGTTTTGTAGCCCCGTTGCACCAAAGAGCGCGTCGCTCTGCTGGTCTTTCATCGCGAAACAATCCAGATGACTCACTCGTTTGTTCTCAGCTCTGCTATTGAACCTGTCACCAACGTCTCTACGCCAGCCACGCCGTGTGCCCGCACACATCCGTCGACAGTACAGTGTGCCCGCTGTCATTTCTTCCCGGCGCGTGCGCAGTTATGTCGAAATACCGATCCAGTAATTGCGCGACGAAGCAAAATTTCGACATGTTTTGGCAGGAACTGGAAAGAAACGCCGCCCCCCTCCAGCCTACACTTAGACTTGGGGTTGAAATGATTTCGCAATGCCTGCGGGACGGTCATGGCGCGTCGATGCTTGGCTTCGACCGTTTCAGGAGCGGGGCCACCGCAGGAACGGGCGTTGAGTCGATGCATCGTATTCGCAAGGGGCAACTTCGCATGACCGCTTGTACCTCAAAGATGCCATCAATCCCTACCGGCTGGAATGCGACCCTGACTGTTCAATACGGTATCCTTATCTGTTTCGCTTATTGCCGAAATCATCTATTTGCATCACAACCTTCTCCAGTACGCGGCGCTACTGCCCGCACGGGAAAGTGCTGGTGCTCGCTTTTGATCGCAAACACGCGCTGGCGTTGGTCAAACACGACGCCGACTACATAGTGCAGGGAAATCTTGGAGTCCGCCCTGCTGCTAGCCGTCGGGCTGTGCGTTCCAGGTGGCTTTGAAAGCGCTGATTAGATACTTGCTCACAGGCGTTTTTTCGGCCCCTCATGAATCTATATTTTGAAATATGTGGGCCAGAGCATGTTTACTCCGAGTTCCATTCCCTATCAGCAACAATCAGGCTTTCAGCGCACCTACCGCCAAGGCCGCCTGAGCCTGGGTCTTTTCTTTCCGCTCGAAGCCTTCACGGGCGATACGCCGAGTATGCTCGACCAGGTGAGCCTGGCCCAACGTGCCGAAAAGCTGGGTTTCTCTGCCCTCTGGTTTCGCGACGTGCCATTACGCGACCCCAGCTTCGGTGATTCGGGCCAGGTCTTCGATACCTGGGTCTACCTGGGTTTTATGGCGGCACACACTCGCTCGATCGCGCTGGGTACGGCGTCGGTCATCCTGCCAATCCGCAATCCCCTACACACCGCCAAAGCGGCGACCAGTGTCGATCAGCTCAGTGGTGGCCGCCTGCTACTCGGCGTGGCTTCCGGTGACCGTCCAGTAGAGTTTCCAGCATTCGGTGTCGACCCGGAGCAACGCGGCAGCCTGTTCCGCGAATACCTCGAGGTATTTCGCGCGGTTCAGCTCACCAGTTTCGTGCCTTTGGCCTGGTCCGGCGGCAGGCTTGAGGGTGCAGATCTGATTCCCAAGCCAACCACGGCGGAGATTCCTTTCTTCGTCACCGGCCATAGCCGCCAGACGCTGGAGTGGATCGCCCGCAGCAGCCATGGCTGGATCACCTATCCGCGTGTACCGAACGCTCAGCAGATGATTGTCGAGCGCTGGCGCACGGCGGTTCGTGCCGAATGTGGTGAACAGTTCAAACCCTTCACCCAGTCTCTATACATTGACCTGACAGATAACCCGCAGATACCACCGCGGCCGATCCACCTTGGCTATCAACTGGGGCGATATCACCTGATCGCGCTGCTGCACAGCTTGCAGGAGGAGGTCGGCGTTAACCATGTGATCGTCAATCTGAAATTAGGTCAACGCCCCGCAGGGGAGGTCATCGAGGAGCTCGGTGAGTTCGTTCTGCCTGACTTCGTCATGTCAACGTGAGCCGGCATCGTGCTGGAAAGCGACGACGGGCGCTTTCTATCCGGTCACGTCCACGCGCGGCGCATCGGCACTGCCCGTTCAAGGTGGGCAAAACCTAACCAAGGGAGGCCAGGGTGCGAGCCTCGATACTCTCGCGCGGCGCGACTCCCGGCTGCGTATGGGATCCTCGAAAGGGGCGGTACGCAGGGTGAAGCGGGCACCGCCGAGTAGCAGATGCCGAAGTCGCGATTGGCTGAATATTCTCGTCACGAATCTCTGGAGAGCGGACGAACATGAAAACGGTAGTCGTAGCCGGCGCGGTCGGCGTTATCGGACGCGGAGTACTCGTGCACTATGAAACCAAGGGCGTCGATCTGGTAGCCGTTTCCCGACGCGCACCTGATTTCCCGACGCGTGCCAGGCATTTGGCGGTCGACTTGCTTGACAGAGAGTCGTGCGAGGCGCTACTTGCACAAGTACCCGAAGCGACGCATCTCGTGTTCGCAGCCTACCAGGAGAAGCCGACGCCTGCGGAACTGGTCGAGGTGAATCTGCGGATGTTGAAGAACATGGTTGAGGTCATGGAGAAGCACGCTCCGAACCTGCAGCACGTCACCCTTATGCAGGGAGGCAAGGCATACGGCGTGCATATTGGCCCGTTTCCGTCGCCCGCGAAGGAGAGCGACCCGCGTCATATGCCACCGAACTTCTATTACGACCAGGAGGATTTTCTTCGGGAACGTTCAGTCGGCAAATCATGGTCCTGGACTGCATTTCGTCCCGAGGGTGTTGCAGGAATTGCCGTGGGCAATCCCATGAATCTGCTGATGGTGATTGCTGTCTATGGAACATTAGCGAAGGCCCTGGGCGTTCCAATGTCTTTTCCCGGCTCGCGTGCCGCTTACGACGCGCTCTATCAGATTACGGATACTCGAATTCTCGCGAGCGCCGTCGATTGGGCAGGCGAGACCGATGCATGCCGAGGCGAGATTTACAACATCACGAATGGTGACTACTTCAGATGGTCTCGCGTCTGGCCGCGTCTGGCGGAGTTTTTCGATGTGTCGGTCGGTGAGCCGTTCCCGATGCTGTTACAGCAGATGATGCCCGACAAGGCAGAACTGTGGAACAGGCTGGTCAAGAAGCACAACCTTCGAGACTACCCGTACGACCAAATCGTGTCGTGGAAATTTGGCGACATGATTTTCAAAACGACCTTTGACAACATTTCTAGCACGATAAAGGCGCGCAAACATGGCTTTCATGATTGCATCGATTCAGAGGAAATGTATATCGAGATGCTGACCGATCTCAGGGAGCAACGTTATATTCCCTGAAGGTTCTGTCGTGCGAAGGCCGTCATATGAAAATCCGGCGACCGAAACTGGCGACGCATCCGCGTCTGGCGGGCACTCCATGGCGAGGAGCGCGAGCTTGTGTTCCGACAGGGCATTCTGCCTTACCGTACCGGTCAACTCTTCCCTCTACGCGCACGGAACAGCAGGCGGCGTCATTGACAATAGACCGTCCTCGGCCCAACTGGGAAACGCCTGCACCTCGCGGCCACACGTCCTCGTGTCTGGCGGCCTCGTGGACCGACGCATGATTCCCCGACGGAACCGCTTCCCGCAACGCCTCATCTCGCCCGGGTAGCGCGTTTTCAGCCGCGCGAACTGTCCGCGCATGGTTTGCGTGTCCGGCCGGTTTGTCACCACGGCTGGAGAATCATCGTGACCCCGTGCTGGCGCAGCAACGTTGGGAGTCCGGTTGAACCGACCATGTGCAAAGCACCTACGATTATGAGTCCAGGGACTGGTTGACGAACGCCCTATGTGCCGTACGACGTGGCAGGCTTTCAGTAAGCGGCTTCTCCCTCTTCGTGCTCTTCTCGCTCGCGGAACGGCGGCGTGCGCCACTGCTTCGCGAGCGGGTTCGACGCATGCTTACCAGTGGTAATTCATGCCCGCAAAAACCTGGCGTCCATAACCGAACGCGCACCAGCTTCCGTAGTAGCACGACGCGACATATTCCTTGTTGAACAGGTTCTGCGCGTTCACGTAGATTTCGGCACCCTTCAACTGCGAAGCAGCACGGCCGAGATCGTAGCGCGCCGTGGCGTCGACGAGGAAGAAGCTCTGCACCTTGAAACTGTTGTCGCTGCTGTAGGTCGTGCCCGTGTAGCGGCCGCCCGCACCCAGCGACAGACCGGCAAGCGGACCCCGGTCGATCGTGTAGTACGCCCACAACGAGGCCTGATTCTGCGGGATGGCAGCCAGATGCTTGCCTTCGAGCCCGCTGTTGTCCTTCGTGTAGACGGTGTTCAGGTATGTGTAGCTCGCCGTGACGTCCAACGAGTTGGTCAGGCTGACCTTCCCTTCGAGCTCGACGCCGCGCGAGCGCGCCTCGCCCGCTTGCGACTGGAAGTTCGGGTTCGCCGCGTCCGTCGTCAGCAGATTCGAGCGCGTCAGGCTGAATAGCGCTGCCGTGAACATCGCGTTGTAGCCCTTCGGCTGGAACTTCACGCCGACTTCATACTGATGGCCGCGCTCGGGATCGAACGCCTTGCCGTTGATGTCGGTGCCCGCCTGCGGCGTGAACGACTGCGTGTAGCTGACATACGGCGCGATGCCGTTGTTGAACACATACGTCAGGCCGGCGCGGCCCGTGAACGCGCGATCGAACTGGTGTGACGCGGTATCGTAGGTCGTGTTGCGCGTGTCGCTGCTGGCCCAGTCCTCGCGTCCGCCCAGCGTGAGGATGACGTTGCCCAGACGCGCCTGATCCTGTGCGTACACGCCGTACTGCGTGCCGCTGAGGATCTGATGGTAGCGGTCGGGCGCCGTGATCGTCTGGTAATACGTGGGCGCGAACAGGTCGATCGACGGCGCCGTGCCGAAGCCGGCGTCGAAGTTGCTCGCGTAGTGCTGGTAATCGAAACCGACCAGCAGCGTATGGTCGATCGGCCCCGTGGAGAAATTGCCTTCCACCTGGTTGTCGATCGCGAAGGTGTTCAGATTATCCAGCGATGCCGCCGTCCCGCGGTCGAGCGTGCGCAGATCGTCTTCGAGCGCGGAGCCATAGACGCTCTTGTAGTCCTGCGCGAGATGCAGGAAGCGGGCGTTCGAGCGGAACGACCATTTGTCCGTCAGACGCCGGTCGAACTTGTAGCCGATCGACTCCTGCACGCGATTGAAACTCTCGAAGTTCGGGTCGCCGTCGTAGAAGTTGCCCGGCAGCTTGCCGTTCGGGTTGAACAGCACCGTGCCTTGCGGCGGCACGCTGCCGTACGACGTGCTGCGCGGATCGTGCTGATAGAGGCCGAACAGCGTCAACGACGTCGCGTTGTCCGGGTGCCACGTGAACGTCGGCGCAAACGCGATGCGCTCGTTCTTCGTCATGTTGACCTGGCCGTCTTCCTTGCGCGCGATCCCCGTCACGCGAAACAGATAGCGGTCGTCGCCGGCAATCGGGCCGGAGAGATCGAATTTACCCTGCACATGGCCATAGTTGCCGAATTCGACGCCGACTTCGTGCAGCGGCTGCACGGTCGGCATCTTGCTCTCCATATCCAGCAGGCCGCCCGCCGCCGCCTGGCCGTACAGCACCGAGACCGGCCCCTTCACGACTTCGACGCGCTCCATCATGTACGGGTCGAGCTGCGGCACGGCGTACCAGTTGTTGCCGATCAGCTTCAGGCCGTTCCAGTACGTGTCGGCGTCGAAGCCGCGCACTTTCAGCATGTCGTAGCGCGTCGCGATGCCGCCGCGCGTCTCCGGCGTCACGCCCGAGGTGTAACGCACGACGGCGTTCAGCGTCTGCGCATTCTGCTGGTCGATCTGATCGCGGGTGATCACCGACACGGACTGCGGCGTCTCCAGAATCGGCGTGCCGGACTTCGTTGCGCTCGAGTTCCATTCCGCGACGTAGCCGTGTGTCGGCCCATACGGCTGGTCCTGGTCGTTCTGTGCGCTCACGCTGACGGCCGGGAGCGTGGCTTCTGCCTGGCTGTCCGCCGGTTTGGGCACAGGCGGCGTGTCCGTGGACTGCGCCCCTGCGTGATGGGTCGCGAACGCAAGCAGAACGGCGATCGTAAGGGGCCGCAGTACAGTCGAATTGATCTTTCCCGTTTTCATTTTCCTCTTGCCAGCCTCATAAATGCGAATGATTATTATTCGCGACGCATTTTGGCCTGCCGTTTCGCATTTGTAAAGTTGTGTTGGAAAATTGTTGGGTATGCGCGTCGGCTAAAAATCCGATTTCCCTGCGGACATTGCTCGATGCGAACTGACGGAAAGGTCCGCAGCGCCCCCATCGGGCGATGGTTGCGGTCGCACCTTTTTGCCACAGGCGGCGACATGTCAGCCGATCATTGGGATGGCGCCGCCGGCCGCGTCGAAACAACGGCCGGCCGCTGACCGGGACGCTTCAGCGAGCGCCGCGCGGCAAGGTTGCCGGTAGGAGGATGGGTAGTGGTGAGCGCGCCGCGTCGGGTGTCGGCCTGGCGCGTTTGATCTCGTTAGGTCGCGGGGGCCTGGATCATTTTCCAGCCGTTGCCGGCGGGGTCGCGGAAACCGGCATCGACGCTGCCGAAGCGCTCCACCGGCTCCTGGATGAACTCGACGCCCCGTGCCTTCAGTTGCGCATAGCTCGCGCGGCAGTCAGCCACCGCAAGCACAAGGGGCGGCATGGCGCCCTTCGCAATCATGGCGCGCAGCGTTTGAGCCGTGGCCTCGTCATGCACGGGCGGGCCGGGCGTAAACAGGCCGAGCTGGAACGAAGGCTGTTCCGGATGCTGCACCGTGAGCCACCGATACGCGCCGTTGCGCACGTCCGTATGGATGCGAAATCCGAGCTTGTCGACATAGAACGCGAGCGCTTCGTCCTGATCGTCGACATACAGGCCCACTACGTTGATTCCCTGGTTCATTTCGACATCTCCTCGATAGGTGGTCGAAATGTACCTTTCGCCTTGCGTCGGCGCTTCTCCAAAACTGCTGTAGTGAGGTCCGGCCGCTGCGCGGCCTTCAGAATGCACGCCGGCACATGGGCAAGCTGGCGCCCGTTGGCACGCGCCTCGACGCGCATCGCGCCGGGGCTTCGGCCCGTCACGTCGCGAAACGTGCGGCCAAACGTGCCGAGGCTCTCCCAGCCGGTGGCGAAGGCAATTTCCGTGATGGTGAGCCCGGTGTCGCGAAGCAGTGTCGTAGCTTGCTCGATGCGCCGGGTCAGCAGGTATCGATGCGGCGGAACGCCGAAGGCTCGTTTGAAGCAGCGCGCGAAATGGGCCGTGGAAACACCGCCGATCCCGGCAAGGCGCTCGACGGGCCAGGCCTCGTGCGAGGCTGCATCCATGCGGTCTTTGGCGCGCAGCAGGCGGCGCAGCAGAGCTGGGTCTCGCAACGGGTCATCGACCGCTTCGGCCGGCGGGTGCGCGTCGTGGTCGTGGTCGTTGCGAGCGTGCATGGTGGCGGGAACGGGCGGCGAGAGGCTAGTTTAGGCCGACCGCCAGCACCCGCAAAGCGGCGCCTGCTTCGCGCCATGCTGCTGCCGTTCGCGTCGGCGCGCCTGTCATCGCTTCGAATCGACGACTATCCGATCCAGGGCAGCACGTCGCTGTTACTTTGGAAAGAGAGGTCGGCATGTTCAAGAGTCGAGTGACAGGAACGGGACAACACGCATCGCTGCCCGCCACGCATACCGGCACGAAGGACGATAAAGCGACACTCGACAATCAAACGCGACGGTCCGCTGCGCCGTCGCAATTCAGTCCGTTGCTCGCGCGAAGAGGCAGCAGCAGTTCGATCTCGTCCGAGGGTTCGTCGTCGGGCGACACCGAAGCGTCCGGCGACGAGTCGGACGTGGGCAGTCCCGCATCGTTTCGCCACGCGAGTTTCTCGACATCGGATTCGCGCGCGCGCTCGCCGACAGGCCGATATTTCGAGAGCCACACGTCGTTGAGCGACTTCGTCAGCGAAGACTTCGAGAAGCGGCATCTCGCCGCGAGCGACGAAGAAGCGAAGACCAACGCCAGGCAGCGGCTCACCGGCAACTCCCGTCTGACAAACAGCACCGTGGTGGTGCTTTCCAGCGAGGACAGAAACACACTGCGCGACGAATTGAAGTTTCGAAACGAAACCGGCCACTTCAAAACGTGGCCGTCAGGCAAGATCGACGGCGTGGATCATCGGCTCGTCGCCACCGACCACAATCCGCCCAGCAAGCCCGGCAAGCCGGTCAAGGAAGGGCCAGTCGAGAACCTGACGTACCGGACCAATCATCCTTATCGGTTCTACAACATGAAGAAAGGCGATAGCGAACCTGTGGAAGACAGCGGCCATCTGCTCTACAACGTCACAGAAAATGGACATACGCGTGTCGCTTCGCATCTGACGGGAATCGATCCCGTCAACCTCGATGAAAACGGAAAGGCGACTCCAAAACCCGGTTATGAGCAGTACACGACAACGCTCAAGCGAATGGATGACAAGAAACAGGCGGACGGTTGAACGACAGCGCGCCGCCCATCACAGCACCGGCAGCATCAGGCGGATGTGCTCCGCAAACGCTGCCGTCAACAGCGACGGACGCGCCCTCGCGAACTTCAGCGAAACACCGATAGCAGGCAACGCCGGAAGCCCGGCATCGGCATTGAGCACGCTCAGATCGGCGGGCACCGCCGTCTGCGTCATGACGGCGAACGCCTGCCCCGAGCGAACCAGCGCGATGAGACCCGCCAGACTGCTGCTCGCATACGCGATGCGGTAGGACCTGCCCGCGCGTTGCAGCGCGTCGCGGGCCGCGATGTGATCAAGCGTGTCCGGGTCGGAAAGCGCCAGCGGCAACGGTTCGAAATCCGCCGTGTCCAGCCCCGGATAACCAATCCAGACAAGTTGCTCGCGTCGAATGATGTCGTCGTGCGCGCCCCCTTCGGGCAACGAAATCATCGCGAGATCCACCGCGCGCTTTTCAAGCCGCTCCAGCAGCCGTGGCGTCGGCCCGCACACGACTTCGACCAGCGCCTGCGGATGCTGGCTCGAAAACTGCCGCAACAAGGGCGGCAGGAACACAGCGGCATAGTCGTCCGGACAACCGAAGCGGATCGTTCCCGACAGCCCCTTGCCGGATAGATCGGCCATCGCTTCATCGTGCAGCCGCAAGATACGTTGCGCGTGAATCAGCAGACGCTCGCCGGGATTCGTCAGCACCACGCCCCGGCCGGTACGCTGAAAGAGCGGCTGATCGACGATCTCTTCGAGCCGCTTCATCTGCTGGCTCAACGCCGACTGCGTTCGGCCGACCCGTCCGGCGGCGCGGCTGAACGCCCGTACCTCGGCGATCACGGCAAACGACCGCAACAAATCGATCTCCAGAGCAAGACTCAAGATATTAGATCCTCTTCTATCTCACATTAAAACTATTCGATTCTATAAAACCAGAGAGCCGCCTAGACTGCAAGCTATTCCCACCCTCGGCGAGGAGAAGCACGGTGTCCAACAATAACGACGCAGCCTTCTGGCACAACGCCCGGCAACACCTGATCCGCTACGGCGGCACGTTCGAGCCGATGATCATCGAGCGCGCGCAGGGCAGCTTCGTCTATGACGCGGACGGCCGCGCGATCCTCGATTTCACGTCGGGACAGATGAGCGCGGTGTTGGGGCACAGCCATCCCGAGATCGTGTCGGTGATCAGCGAGTACGCCGGCAAACTGGACCACCTGTTCAGCGGCATGCTCTCGCGCCCGGTCGTCGATCTGGCCACCCGGCTGGCCGACATCACGCCCGACGGACTCGACCGCGCGCTGCTGCTCAGCACGGGCGCGGAATCGAACGAAGCGGCCATTCGGATGGCGAAGCTCGTCACCGGGAAATACGAAATTGTCGGCTTTGCGCAGTCGTGGCACGGCATGACGGGCGCCGCCGCGTCCGCCACCTATAGCGCGGGCCGCAAGGGCGTCGGTCCCGCTGCCGTCGGCTCGTTCGCCATCCCCGCGCCGTTTCTGTACCGGCCGCGTTTCGAGCGCGACGGTCATTACGATTACCTCGCCGAACTGGACTATGCGTTCGATCTCATCGATCGTCAGTCGAGCGGCAATCTGGCGGCCTTCATCGCCGAGCCGATCCTCAGTTCGGGCGGCATCATCGAGCTTCCCGAAGGCTACATGGCGGCGCTCAAGCGCAAATGCGAAGAGCGCGGCATGCTGCTGATTCTCGACGAGGCGCAAACGGGCGTGGGCCGCACGGGCACGATGTTCGCCTGCCAGCGCGACGGCGTGACACCCGACATCCTCACGCTGTCGAAGACGCTCGGCGCCGGTTTGCCGCTCGCGGCCATCGTGACGTCCGCGCAAATCGAAGAGCGCGCGCACGAACTCGGCTACCTGTTCTACACGACGCACGTCTCCGATCCGCTGCCTGCCGCAGTCGGTCTGCGCGTGCTCGACGTGGTTCAGCGCGAAGGGCTGGTGGCGCGGGCCAATGTGATGGGGGACCGGCTCAGGCGTGGGCTGCTCGATCTGATGGAGCGCTTCGAATGCATCGGCGACGTGCGCGGGCGCGGCTTGCTGCTGGGCATGGAGATCGTCAAGGACCGCCGCACCAAAGAACCTGCCGACGGACTCGGCGCGAAGATCACCCGCGAGTGCATGAATCTGGGGCTCAGCATGAACATCGTACAGTTGCCCGGCATGGGCGGCGTGTTCCGGATCGCGCCGCCGTTGACGGTGCGCGAGGAAGAAATCGATCTGGGTCTGGAGTTGCTCGGGGAAGCTATCCGGCGCTCGGTGTAGTCCGTCGAGCGCGGGCAACGCGCGTCATACCACGCCGCCCACCCGAAACACCGCGACCTGCCGGGTCAGGTCGCGCGACTGTTCGTCGAGCAGTTGAGCGGCCGCGCTGGCCTGCTCGACGAGCGCCGCGTTCTGCTGCGGGATCGAATCCATCATGCCGAGCGCGGCATCCACCTGTTCGGTCCCGGTGCGTTGTTCTTCGGCGTCGGCGGCAATGCCGCTCATCATCTCCGTGATACGGCAAATCTGGATCACGTCCTCGAAAATGCCGAAGAATCGCGGCCTTCCCGTTCAAGCCATGCACAAAACGTGATGACCAGTTCATCCGCAGACTTCGCGTCCGGCACATACATGCAATAGCTGCGCGACGGCAAACGCGGATGATCGAACGGGATGACGAGCCGGCCCGCGGCGAGGTCGTCGGCGATCAGCGCGGTCGGCCCCATTGCAATGCCGATACCATCGACGGCAGCCTGCAGCGCGAGATAGAAGTGATCGAACGTGAGGTTGGCGGCGGGGACGAGTGCGGGCATCTCGACCTTCGTCAGCCAGTTCGGCCAGAGGCGCGGCAGACTCGACGTGTGCAGGAGCGTGTGCTGACGCAGATCGTCGAACGTTCGAAGGGGGATGCGTTCGAGCAGCGCCGGACTGCAGACGGGAATCCTTTCCTCGGAAAGGAACGGCCGCATCGTGTAGCCGTAAAACGTATCCGGGCCGCCGCGGATGATCACGTCGTAAGTCTCTTTCAGGTTTTCCAGCGGTTCGTTCGACGTTTCCAGCGTCACGTCGATTTCCGGATGCGCGTCACGAAAGCGCGCGAGCCGCGGCACCAGCCAGCGCAGCGTGAAGCTCGCCACGCCATTGACGGTCAGCGTGCGCGGCACCCGTCCCGCTACGCCGTATCTCGCGGTGGCCTGCGCGAGCTGCTCGAACATCGGGCCAATCTCATCGAGGTAGGCCTTTGCGGCCGGTGTAAGCTCGACGCGCCGGTTGTGCCGCTCGAACAGCGGCGCGCCGAGCCACGCTTCGAGCAGACGCACCTGCTGGCTCACCGCGCCATGCGTGACGTGCAATTCCGCGGCGGCGTCCTTGAAGCTGCCCAACCGGCCGGCAGCCTCGAAAGCGCGCAACGCATTGAGCGGAGGCAAGGCTCGTTTCATTCGGGTTAGTTTATTTAGCGCGAATGGCCAATTTATCCGGTTTGCCGGGTCGTCACAAGATAGATATCCTCGTGTCAGATCACGGGGAGCGAACCATGTCCGCAGGCGTCATGCTGCTCGTGCTGCTCGCCGCGTTGCTACTCTTTGGTCTAAAGGTTAGGATCGGCCCGGCACATCACCCGCGAAATCTTGCACACACAACTGCATCCGGACGTCCCATCTACACAGGCGGAGCGCCATCATGCACATCGCAAGTCTGATATTGCCGATCTTCGCGATCATCCTGACGGGCTGGGTGGCCCGCATATCGGGCTATCTGCCGCACACGGTCGCGGGGCCGCTGATGCAGTTCGCCTACTACGTCGCGATGCCGGCGCTCGTCTTCCTGACCGTCGCCAAAGAGCCGCTCGAATCGCTGCTGGAGTGGCGCTTCCTCGCCGCGTTCGGCGCGGGCTCGCTGATCTGCTTCGCCGCCGCGCTCGTCGTCGCACGCATCGTGTTGCACGCGAGCCTCGGCAAAAGCGCCATGCTCGGCGCAATCGTTTCGATGACCAACACGGGCTTCGTCGCGCTGCCCATTCTCAGAGCGCTGCAAGGTCAGCATGGCGTGCTCGCCGCAGCCGTCGCGACGGTGTTTGTGGGCGCAATCATGTTTCCCGCCCTCGTCGTGCTGCTCGAAGTCGATCAGCAAAGCGGTTCGCACAAGATGCGCGGCAGCGCGCTCGCCAAGCAGATCGGTACGAACCCGGTGATTCTCGCGACGATCCTCGGCTTGCTGTGGTCGGTCAGCGGGCTCACGCTGCCCGCGCCCGCCGTCACCTACCTCGGCATCCTCGGTGAAGCGTTGACGCCTTGCGCGCTGTTCGCCATCGGCCTCGACCTGTCGATCGACGAACTGCGCGGCCATCCGGGCCGCTACGCGTTGCTCGCGGCACTCAAGCTGATTGCGATGCCGCTCGTCGTGTATGGCCTGTGCGTAGCGGTCGGGCTGAACAGAACGACGACCCTCGCGGCAGTGATCTGCGCCGCCGTGCCGACGGCCAAGAGCGCCTACGTGCTTGCGGTCGAGTACGACGTCGAAAAGACATCGACAGGCGCCGCCATTTCGACGACGACGCTGTTTTCGATCGTGACGCTGCTGGCGTGGCTCTACGTGCTTTAGATAGACGCCGCTGCTATGCGGCCAGTGACTCGAGCGCGCGGGTGACCTGCCCGGCCGTTGCATAGCCCGAAGTGAGCCGGCCAATCTTCCCGTCCACCTCGACGAACAACGACGGAAAGCCTTGCACGCCCAGGCGGCGCGTCAGAGCGAAATCCTGCTGCGCGGCATCGATTGCCTCGTCCGAGCTGAACACTTCGAAGAACGCATCGGCCGTCACGGCGATGTCCTGCTCGGCGATCGCCTTCGCGCCGATTTCGGCGAGCACGTCGCCATCCGTCGTATCGAGTCCGTCGACGTAAAACGCGCGTTGAAACGCACGGAACACCTTCAGCAGATCGACGCCGGGCGCGACCATCCGCGCCGCCACGACAGCGCGGCAAACCGGCTCCGTATCGTAGACAAAGTCCTTGCGCGCCATCAGCGCTTCGCGGTTGAACTCCGCGCCGCTCATCTGCTCGACGCGCGCCCAATGCGTGAGCCTGAACTGTTTCGCCGCGTCGTCGAGCACCTGGGTCGATCCCGCCGCCATGCCGCCCACGACCACCTGCACGTCGAGATCCGGCATGCTTTGCGCAATCGCGCTCATTTCCTTGCCGAAGCCATAGCACCACGAGCACATCGGGTCGCCGACAAATATCAGTTTCATACGCTGTTCCATTCTCATCTGATCGGGCGCGGCCCGGCGGACCGCGCGTATCAGTCGGCGACGCATCGCCGACGCTCGGGCCGACTATACGTTCGACGCGCGAAGACATGAACGGCGTACGACTCACATCACTCTTTACACGGTGTAAGTCCGCAGGCTCAGAAAAACGCAATGTCGTAGCCGAAACGCGATGCGGCGCTGACGATATGCCGCCCCATGAGTTCGCGCGCAGCAGCGGCATCCTTGTCGATGAACGCCTGAATCAGCGTCTCGTGCTCCGCGCGCGCCGTATTGGGGATCTTGCCGAACATCGGCCCTTGCCGCGCGAAGTTGGCCGCGATCAGCGGGCGCATCGGTTCGAGCACGATGCGGATCATCGCGGCGAGGTAGTCGTTGCCCGACGCGGACGCCACCGCGCGATGGAAGTCGAGATCCGCGTTGACGGTGTCCGACGTCGGCGCGCCTTCGTAACGCATCCGTTCGACGGCTGCCTGAATCGGTTTCAGCCTGCGCGGCGTCATGTGCACGGCGGCGAGCGCGGCGGCCTGACTCTCCAGCACGGCCCGCACTTCGAACATGTTGCGGATCGTATCGTCGCCTTCCAGCAGTTGCGAACTCACCGGCTGCAGCGGTTCGGACGGCTGGCGCGCCGCCGCGACGAATGCACCGATTCCCTGGCGCGACTCGATCAGGCCTTGCGCGCGCAGGCTCGCAATCGCCTCGCGAACCACGTTGCGGCTGACGCCGAAGTTCTCGGAAAGAAAGTGCTCGGTAGGCAGACGGTCGCCGGGCTTTAGCCGCCCGGATGCGATCTCGTCGCTCAGCGAGCGTGTGATGTGTTCCGCGAGATGGGGCCGCCGTTCGACGCGCCGCACGTTGAGTTCGCTCATGGTCGTGTAGGGCTGTTCCTTGTCTTCATATTCTACATCTGGACGCAAACGCCGCCCTTGGCCGCGCGCGGAGCTTTACCCGTCGATACGCCCACAGCCTTGTCATCACGCCCTATGTTGCATGCCGCGCTCAAGTGATTTGCGCAAAAGGAACAACTTGTTCACTTGAAGGACAACAGGATGTCTCATACCATGCAAAACATACGGCGGGCTTTCGCCGGCCCGCCCCGCAACCCGATCGAGGTACGTCCAGATGAAAATTGCCAGCATCGAAACCCTTCCCCTGCGCATTCCCTTTACGACGGGCGGACCGTCTGCGGGCGGCGTGTGGGGTCCCAAAGACCTGCAAGTGGTCGACTCCCTCGTCGTCAAGGTCACCACGGACGACGGCACG
The DNA here is from genome assembly GCF_020177535.1 of Paraburkholderia sp. XV. Classification (NCBI taxonomy): domain Bacteria; kingdom Pseudomonadati; phylum Pseudomonadota; class Betaproteobacteria; order Burkholderiales; family Burkholderiaceae; genus Paraburkholderia; species Paraburkholderia sp. XV. The sequence continues at coordinate 52,117 of NZ_JAGUUD010000016.1, forward strand.
GTCGGCTGGGGCGAAACCTTCGGCTTCACGGCGATTCCGGCCGTGAAGCGCGTCATCGACGGGATGCTTGCGCCTGAGCTGATCGGCCGCGACGTCGCGTTGCGCGAGAAGTCGATAGTCGAGTTGCAGAAGAAATTCCACGTATTCGGCCGCAGCGGCGCGTTCATCTATGGCCTGTCGGCAATCGATATCGCGCTGTGGGACATCGCGGGCAAGGTTGCAAACCAGCCGGTTCATCAACTGCTGGGCGGCGCCGAGGCGACGTCGCTGGCGTGCTATGCGAGCCTGATCCGTTACGCCGACCCGGAACTGGTCGCGCGCAACGTGCGGCGCGCGGTGGAAAGCGGCTACCGGCATCTGAAGCTTCATGAAGTCACGGTCGAAACCGTGCGCGCCGCACGCGAAGCGGCGGGCACCGACATCGAGATCACGCTCGACGTCAATTGCCCGTGGACGGTCCGCGAAGCGCTCGACATGACCGCGCAATTCCGCCCGTTCAATCTGCGCTGGATAGAAGAGCCCGTGTGGCCGCCTGAAAACTACGCGGGTCTCGCCACGGTGCGCAAGCAAGGCGGCATTCCTGTCGCAGCGGGCGAAAACGCGTCGACGCTGATGGACTTCCGGCATCTGCTCGAAGCCGGTGCCGTCGATTTCATCCAGCCCAGCCCCGCGAAGATGGGCGGCATCACCGAACTGCAAAAGGTCTTTGCGTTGGCGAATGCGCACAACGTGACCGTGATGGTTCACACCTTCTACGACGGCCCTGGCCTGCTCGCGAGCGTGCACGCCAGCGCGGCCCTGGGCGGCCCGAAGTCGCTGATCGAATGGCGCTACTTCGATCTCGAAGCGCAGCTCTATGGCGACGCCATCATTCCGCGCAATGGCCGCATCGACGTGCCGCAAGGCCCCGGCCTCGGCATCGAGCCGAACCCCGATGTGATTCGCGACTATCGCATCGACCTTTGAACGAACCGCTACGGCATCGCATAACAAAACTTGGAGTCAGGAGATGTTAGACAGGATTGTTGGTCCGCTTTTACCCGTTGCGTTCGTGATCGTGCTCGGCTTTATCGCCGGCAAGCGCAAACGGCTGAATCATTCGGACAGTCTGCTCATCAGCAGGCTGGTGCTCGGCTGGATTTTCCCGGCGCTGCTGCTGGTCGGCATGGCGAGCACGCCGCGCTCGCAGCTGTTCGACTTCAAACTGATTCTTGCAACGTTCATCGGCATCATGGGGATGTACACGGTCGCGCTGCTGCTCGGCTGGTGGCGCTACCGCGAACTGAAGGCAGCGACGCTCAAAGGTTTCGTGAATGGCTACCCGGATGCCGCATTCATGGGCATTCCAATCCTGCAGGCGATGTTCGGTCCCGGCAGCATCTATTCGGTGCTCGTTCTGAATCTGATCGCGAGCCTGGTGATGATTCCGTTGACGACCATGCTGCTGACCGTTGCGAGCGGAGAAGGAAGCGGCACGCAGGCGTTTCTGGCGAGTATCAAGAGCGCGGTGCGCCGTCCGTTGATGTGGGCGCCGGCGCTTGGCATCGTCTGCTCGCTGTTGCAGATCAAGTTTCCGCCCGTGCTCGCCGAAGCCTTCAATCTGCTCGGCAAGGCTACGCCAGGCGTTTCGCTGCTTTGCCTTGGGCTGATCATGTCGTCGGTCAAGCTGAAACTGTCCGGCGAAGTCTGGGCCAATCTCGGGCTCAAGCTGTTGATTCACCCGCTGTTGATGTTCGCGGCGACGGTCCTGCTCGGCGTTCACGGACTCTACGCGCAACAGATGATCCTGCTTTGCGCGCTGCCGTCCGCGACCATTCCCGCCATGTTCGCCAACGAGGCGGGCGCCTATCAGAGCGAAGCCGCAACGTCGATTCTCATCAGTACGGTGCTGTCGATCGTCACGTTTTCGGCGGCTATCTATCTTGTTGATGGCGGCCTCGCCGCTGCATGACGACAGATAGCGAAGCACCCGCTTCGCTATCTCATCAGGTCACGCGCAATGGCAATCAGTGCGGCAGCCGGTTCGCCACTTTGGCGACACCCGCAGCCGCACACACTTCATCCTTATCCCCGCCCGGCGCTCCGCCGATTCCCAGCGCACCCACCATCTCGCCGCCCGCCTTGAACGCCACGGCGCCCGGCAGCGCGATCACGTTGTGAACCGTCGCGAGTTGCGGCGCGTAAGGACTCGTTTTGACCAGTTCGAAGAATCCGCTCGAACGGTCGAAGCCGAATTCGGGCCCCAGCGTGACGACCGTAAATGCTTTTCTGAAACTCGACTCACCCGTGTGCACCGTCGCGTGATCGCCGCGTATGACGACTTGCGGCACACCGTCCATATCGACCACCGTGGCCGTCACCCAGTACTGCTTCGCTTCACATACGCGAATCGCTTCTTGCGCTGCCTCGACGGCAAGACTGGTCGGCAATGTGTAGTGATATCCGGGCTGAGGCTGAGGCGGCTGTTGCGAATGTACCGGCATACACGTGATCGACAAGCCGCACACTAACGCGAACGATAAAGTCAATTTCATATCAACCTCCAGCACGAATCAAAGGAATACAACGGAAGCGGCCGGCGATCGTTGCACAAGCGGGCGCACATCGGCTGCGCCCGCTACGAAGCGGCGCCCCGGTTCTCGCGAATAGAGACAGTCTCATTCTTTTCCAACCTCTTCAAATGCCATACAGGCTTCATTTCAACGGAGTGCAAATTATTGCCCCGTTTGCGGCACTTGCAGGCGCGAATTTGACGACACAGATGAAACTGTCTTTTGAACAGATGGAAATAGGTGTTGGCACAACGAGCGCGAGCGGCGCAAGGTGCGACGCGAATCAGTTCGAACTCGGCTGCCGTTGATCGATGCCAAGCGCCTCCGCTTTCCGAACGAGATCGGGAAGCGAGCGCGACACCATTTTTTTCATCACCTGGCCACGATGGATCTTCACGGTGATTTCGCTCAGATGCAGTTCATAGGCAATCTGCTTGTTCAACATACCGGCCACCACGAACTTCATCACCTCGCGCTCGCGTTGCGTCAGCGATTCATACGACTCCTGCAGCGTCGCCAATGCCTGTTCCGATTCGCGGCGTTCGGCGTCGCGCTTGAGCGCGTGAGCGATCGCGTCGAGCATGTCCTGATCGCGGAATGGCTTGGCGAAGAAATCCAGCGCGCCCGCCTTCATCGCCTTGACCGTCATCTCGATGTCGCCATGCGCCGTGATGAACAGGATCGGCATGCGTACGCCGCAGCGATGCGCCTCCTGCTGAAACGCAAGACCGCTCTCGCCTCGCAACCGGACGTCGAGAATCAGGCAACTGGGTGCGTCGTACTTCGGAAACGCGAGAAAATCTTTGGGTGACTCGAATGTCTCCACATGCAGACCTACCGATCGCACCAGCCCATTCAATACAAACCGGATCGATTCATCGTCGTCGATAACATACACGACTGACGACTTGCCTTCGCCATTTCTCGTGATTGAAGTCGAACTCGGTCCTGAGACCATTTCGCCTCCTTATTAACGATTGAGGAATCCTTTCTCAGACCGCGGATTGACCGATGCAGATACGGCAACACGCTACATTGTTGTCCCAAACCGCGACGAGCGCAAAGCAAGGTCGCGCATGGGTTGCTGTGTGAAGGAATAAAGCGAGGGCAACGTCAAACTGGAGACGTTCAGACGCTATCGCTTGGCGCGCAGCGATTGCAGCAGCAATGGCGCGCAACGATAAACCGATATTTTGCTTATTGGTTTTGGGCTGAAAGAAAGCCGCGTATCAGGCGGCTGTCGTGCCATGTCTGGCCCGAAGCAGGCGCACTGCTGATCGCGGCAGTCAGCAACAAGCCGAACAACGAGCGGATTCGAACCCTTTCCATCATGAACGGCTCCCGGTTGAATGCAGCAAGATTCTTCAGAGTGCAAACACGAAATCAAGGCAGTGGTCCCGCCTCGGACCGCGCGACATCGAGAAACGCCCGCATCGCGTTCGACAGATAAGCGTCGCGCCGCCGCACGAACAGCGTCTCCATGCGCGCCGTGTCGGACGCGAGTGCGTGGACCGCGACGTGATTCCTCTGCGCCGCATTCGACACGAGGCCGCGCGGCAACAACGTAATGCCGATGCCCGCCGCGACGCACGAAAGAATCGCGTCGATCGAGCAGAATGCGAGCGCTGCGACCGACAGTATCCCCATTTCGGCGAGCAGCAAATCGAGTCGCTCGCGATACGAACAGCCCTGACTGAATACGATCGTCTTCAGATTTCCAACGTTTCCCACTTCGGTCAACGAGCGCATTGCCGCTGGTGTCACGAGCACGAGTTCCTCGCGAAAGACCGTCTCGACATCCAGGCCGGGATCGTCCTGTGGACCTGCAACGAATGCGCCATCCAGACGGCACCCGGCGACAGCGTCCGTCAGCCCGTCGCTCGTGCCTGTCGTCAACGACAATCCGACTTGCGGATACAGGCTCGCGAAGCAGCTGAGCGCACGGCTCAGCTGCAATGCACCCGTGGTCCACAGCGCACCAATGGCGAGCGTGCCGGACGGCGGACCGTCGTCGAGTGCCGCAAGGCGCGCGTCGGCGACCAGCCGCGCCGCTCGCGCCGCGTAGGGCAGCATGCGCTGCCCGGCGGGCGTCATCCTCACGCCTCGCACATGCCGCTCGAACAGCGCGACGCCTACTTCTCCTTCTAGAGACCGGATTCGTCCCGTGACATTCGACTGCACCGTATGCAACTCCAGCGCTGCGCGGCTCATGCTTCCGAGGCGAGCGACAGCGTCGAATACCTTCAGATCCGCCACGTCCATGATGTGCACCCCGATGAATCGCCATCGAGCACAAGGGCTCGCGTCGATGTCTTTCGCGTCAGCTCACTTCCCCTGATCCAACAGGAATAGCCTAACGAGCGCGCAACGGCCGCACCAGCCTACTATTGCTTGCACTTTGACCCACCATCGCATGACGCGCTCATACCGTCGTATATAACGGGCAGGCACGATAAACGCATGCATCTTCAGTTGGCGGCGTCGCCGGATGGAAGCGTGAAATGGAAGCGCGCGCCGCCGTGCATCGAGCCGTTGTCGGCTGCGATGCGTCCGCCATGCGCTTCGATAATCGTGCGGCAGATCGGCAGGCCCATTCCCATGCCGTTTTCCTTGGTCGTGTAAAAGCTCTGAAACAGCCGGTTGAGGTCTTCCGGCGCGATGCCGGGTCCGCTGTCTTCCGTCGCGCAGTAGACGGTCGCGTCCTCGCGCGTCTCGGTGCGGATCGTGATCTTGCGCTCGGAGCTGCCCGCCTGCTCCATCGCCTGCATCGCATTGACGAGAAGATTGACGATCACCTGCTGCAACTGAATGCGATCGGCGAACACCATCGGCAGCACGGCGGCACGCTGGCGCAACACGACGACGCCGCGCGACTGCACTTCATGCTGGAGAAAAATGAGGGCTTCGTCGATCAGTTCGTCGAGTTGCGCGACCGCCCGCTGCGGGCCGCGCCGCAGCGCCATGCCGCGGATGCGATCGACGATATCCACCGCGCGCCGCGCATCGGCGCCGATACGCATGTTGATCTGCCGCGCCTCCGCGACATCGGGCACGGCACGATCGAGCCAGCGGTTGCCGATCGCGCTGTTCATCGCGATAGCGGACAGCGGCTGGTTCAGTTCGTGAGCGACGGAGGCCGTCAGCTCGCCGAGCATCGAAATGCGCGCGGCGTGCGCGAAGTCGGCCTGGAGGCGCTGCAACATGTCCTGCGCGCGCACGCGCTCGGTCAGATCGACGAGACTGATGAGCGCAATGCCCAGGTCTTCGGCGGAACTCGGGCGCGCAATCGTAAAGAGAACGTCGATAATCCGCCCATCCAGTGTGGGCAGCTTGGTCGTTTCCTGAAAGATCGCCTTGCCGCCGTAGCGGCTTTCGAGCGCGCGCCGGAACGTTCCGGGGCTTTCCCGCCAGACCCACGGCAGCGGACCGAGCAACGCGCGCCGGTCCTTCGCGCCGAACATCTGCGCCGCGTGGTGATTGACCTCTTCGACGATCAGCATTTCCATCGCGCGGTCCAGCCAGCCCGGATGGTCGTCGATATACGCGGACAGATCGTCGACGCCTTGCGCGCGCAATTCCGTGAGCAGCGCCATCAAGGGCTGTGCCTCGATCTGCCACAGGCCCACGGGCATATCGAAGAACAGGCTGCGATAGCGGTGCTCGCTGCGTTCCAGCGCCGCATGCGCCCGCTTGCGCACCGTAATGTCCTTGAGCGCGCCGAGCACGCGCAAGCTGCTTTCGGTGTCGACCACGACGCGCGCCACCACCTGCAGATGCCGGATCGACCCGTCGGGCATCAGCAGCCGGTGCTCGACGTCGAACGGCTGGTGGTCGTGCGTTGCGCGGTCGAAGGCGAGACGCACGACGGTGATGTCGTCGGGATGCACGCGGCCGAACATCATGTCGACGGTGGGCGTGGCGCCGGCGTCGAAGCCGAAGATCCGGAAGCTCTCTTTCGACCAGATCAGCTCGCCGCTCGACACATGCCAGTCGAAGCTGCCCGTGTGGCTCAGTTGTTGCGCGTCGGCCAGCAGCGCTTCCGCGTCCTGCAGATCGGCGTAGAGGCGCGCCGTTTCGAGCGACAGCGCGGCCTGCGACGCGAGCAGCCGCAGCACCGCCGTGCGCGCGGGCGTGAAGGCGTCGGAGGTCAGATTGTTTTCGAGGTACAGCACGCCGATCAGCCGCGTCTGCTTGACGAGCGGCAGACAGAGAATCGAGCGGCAATCGTGACGGCGCACGTACTCGTCGGAAGAAAACGGGCTGCGCGCCGACGCATCGTCGAGCAGCACGCTATCCCCCGTGCGGATCACGTAGCGCAGCACCGACTCGGGAAGCTCCGCGGCCGTCGCGCGAATTTTCGGCAGGCGCACCTCCACGCCGTCGTGAGTCGTCATCGCTTGCGCTTCGATGCGCAACTCGTTGCCGCGCCTGAAGATCAGCAAGCCGCGATTCGCGCCCGCGTGCTCGAGCGCGAGCACCATCAGCGTATGGATCAGCTCGTTCAGGTCGATGCCGCTGAAGATCGCGCGCGACACGTTGACCACGGTCGCGAGATCCAGTTGTTCGTTCGACGTGGCGATCGTGCCTTCGAGACTCGCCGGATCATGCCGCAACTGAGCGTACGTTCGTGCCAGTTGATGCACCTTGCCTTTGGCGCCCCAGCGCTCATAGCAGGAACGCGCGTTGAAAAGGTAGGTGTCGGCGATGGTTTCGAGGCCGCGCGCCGCATGAAACTGCGCGGCCAGTTCATGGGCGAGCGCCTGATACTGGATGAAGCCGTGCTCGCGCGCCGCGCGTATCGCCTCCTCATAGCAATGCATCGCATCGGAATCGCGGCCTTCGATGCGCGCGATTTCCGCAGCGAGCAGCGCATGACGATGCCGAAAATTCTCGGGACAGTGCGTGCTCCACGATTCGAACCTAGCCAGTTTTTCCGCGAGCCGGTCGCGCGACGCGTGCTGCTCTTCCTTGCTGGCAGCGGCATAACGCGCTGCCAGCGTCAGTGCGTCGAAGAAGTGAAACGTCGGCTCGATGGGCAGCGCCATCGCCGCGCCCAGCATCGGCGCTGCTTCGCTCGCGGCCTTCGACGCATCGTCGTACCGGCCGTCGTGAAACGCGAGAATCATCTTCATGATGTGATAGAAGACGATCCCGCAGCCGAAATTGGCCTTCTCGATCGCGCTGAAACAGGCTGCCTCGTCGAACGTCGCGTCGCCCAGCTTGAGCGGATCAGACGTGACGCCCCGCAGACTGGCGACGAATTGCTGTTCGAGCCGGATCGTTTCGAGCACGGCGTCGTTGCGGCTTTGCCGCGCGAACGCAGCGTGCTTCTCCGATAGCGGCTGAACCTCGTCGAGCACGGCGCCTTTCTCGATGGTTTGCCATACGGTGGTGAACGCGAGGTATCCGGCGAACACCAGGTCGCCTGTTTCGAGGCACGCGACGCTCGCGCGCTCCAGGATCGGCAGATCGGTCACGATATGCCTCCGCCAGAAGTTGATATGGTTGCCGTGCAGGTGCAACAGCTTTCCGTAGAAGCGCCGGTTGTCGAACTTCTCGTTCAGGCGCAGGGACATGTCCGAAAACTGCACGGCAGAGGGAATATCGCCGATGCTCGACACCAGCATGAGCGCGTAATTCCCGTAGGCAAAACTCGAGTTGTCGGTATTGCCGTGCTGCAGCGACAGGATGACGGCCTTCAGCGTGATGAGCGGATAGTACGCAGGCCGCGCAATAAAGGCGCACGGCATCGCTTCGACCAGAAGATCGACCACCGCGCGTATGGCGGGGTCTTGCGCGACGGGCGCATCGACGAGTTCGCCGATCGCCCGGCCCGCGAGATACGACGGAATCTGCTGCAACACGGCAGCGACAGCGGGCGCGACATCGTGCTCGGCGTCGGGCAGCAGCACGCCGAAATCGCGCAGCGCAAGCCGCGCGGCATCGAAGCTCTCGTCGAACCGGCCCGCCACCTGGCAGGCCGACATGCGCAGCGCGAAGACCTTCGCGCGGTCCAGATTCGAGCGGGCGCGCTCCAGCAGCATGTCGAACAGCGCATCGGCATCGGTGAAGTCGCCGGCGAGATATTCGCATTCGGAGTAGGCCAGATACACATCGAACGTGCTTTCGTAACGTTGCGTCCAGGCATCTTCCGGGAGCAGCGCGACGCCTTGCGCCAGATAGCGTCGCGCCGAGGCATACGCGGTCGATCGCATCGCACGCCTGCCCGCAATCAGATTCAATGCCACGGTGCGCTCGCGCTCTTCGTCCGTCTCGATCAAAGCGGCGCCGCGATTGAGTTGATTGACGATATCGAAGATCGATTCTTCGAGCGCCTCAGGCGCCGTGCGCGACGCGAGCGCGCGGCCGATCCGCACATGCGCCGCCGCGCGTTGCTCCACCGGAATGAGCGCGTAGGCCGCCTCCTGCACGCGGTCGTGCGCGAACACGTAAGCCCCGTCAAGACGAAAGATGAGCCCGGCCCGCACGGCCAGCCATAGCTTCGCGTGTATCGACGCCTCGGGTTCGCCGTGCACGAGCGTGAGCGTCGCGAAGTCAGCGGCGTTGCCGAGGCTCGCAAGCTGCCCCAATGCATCGCGCGTCGCATCGGGCAGACGCGTCAGCTTTGCGGCCATCAGGTCCGCCACGTTCTCAGTGAAGCCCTTCGCACGGATGCGCGGCAAGTCCCAGGTCCATCGCGAAGCGTCGTGGTCGAAGGCGAGCAGCGATTCGTCGGCAAGCGCGCTCAGGAACTGGATCGCGAAGAACGGATTGCCGCCCGTCTTCTCGTGCACCAGTTGCGCGAGCGGGGCCGCCATTGCGCCCGGGCAGTGCAACGCGTCGGCGACGAGTTGCACGACGCTGTCGGGCGCGAGCGGCGCCAGCTCGATCCGATGCACGTTGCCGCCAGCACGGGCAATCGCGTCCAGCGTGCGCGCGAGCGGGTGGGCGTCGTCGACTTCGTTGTCGCGGTAGGCGCCGACCAGCAGCACATGCTTCACATCGGGGTGTGCGACGAGATGTTCGAGCAGATCGAGGGTGGCGGCATCGAGCCACTGCAGATCGTCGATAAACAGCGCGAGCGGATGCTCGTGCCGCGCGAACACACCGAGAAAGCGGCGAAACACGATCTGAAAGCGGTTCTGCGTCTCTTGCGGCGGCAGCGACGGAACGGGCGGTTGCTCGCCGATGATGAGCGCAAGCTCCGGGATCAGATTGACGATCACCTGGCCATTCGGCGCCAGTGCCTCCAGCAGCGCGCGCCGCCATGGCTCGATCTCCGCGTCGCTCTTGCTCAGCAGATCGCGCACCAGCGACTGAAAAGCCTGCGCGAGCGGCACGTACGGAATATCCCGCTTGTACTGATCGAACTTGCCGGATGCGAACAGCCCGCGCGGCGGCACCAGCACCTTGTGCAACTCGTTGACGACCGACGACTTGCCGATGCCGGAGTAGCCGGAGATCAACACGAGCCCGCTCGGGCCGCCCGCAACGACTGCGTTGAACGCGGCCACGATCTCGTCGATCTGCGCCTCGCGCCCGTACAGCTTTTCGGGGATCAGCAGCCGGTCGGATACATCGCGCGTGCCGAGCGCGAACGGCGGGATACCCGTGTCCGTTTCGCACGCGGCGAGGCACGCACGAAGATCCGCCTCGACGCCGGCCGCCGTTTGATAGCGGCTTTCCGCCGTCTTCGCGAGCAACTTGAGCACGATCTGCGCGACAGGCGCCGGAACATCGCTCACGCGCTCTTCCGGCGGCACGGGACGGCGCGCGATATGGCAATGAATCCACTCCATCGGGTCGGCAGCCGCGAAGGGCAGCGCACCCGTGAGCATCTCGTAGAGCGTGACGCCGAGCGAGTACAGGTCGCTGCGTGCATCGATCGACCGGTTCATGCGGCCCGTCTGCTCAGGTGCCATGTACGCAAACGTGCCCGCGATGATTTCAGGCGACGCCGGCGGCTGATGCTCCAGCAGCAGTTGCGACGCGATGCCGAAGCCAGTGAGCCGAACGCTGTCGTCGCCGTCGACAAGCACGTTTGCAGGCTTGATGTCCTTGTGAATGAGGCCGCGTCCATGCATCTGGCCGATTGCATGCGCGAGATTGGCGGCGACGCGCAGGCATCGCGTGAGTTCGAGCGGCCGACCGAGCAGGCGCACCAGCGGGCCGCCGCCGTTGTCGTCGAGAAGCAGCATCGGCGGCACTCTGCCGAGGTCGAGCGCGACGGGTTGCGCGGCCCAGCGCGTATCGAGCAGCGAGGCCAGTTCGTATTCGTGCTCGAGCCGCGTGACGCTTTGCGATGCCGGCCGCGTGGCGATCAGCGCGAGCAGCGAGACTGGGTTGTCGGGCCGTGAGGCGCGGCACAACGATAGATCGCCGTCGTCGTGGAGCAGCTCCAGCTGAAACCCAGTGAAGTCCATGACGAAGCTCCCCGGTTTCGCCTCACGTAACGAATCGGGAACAGCCTAACATGCAAGAATGCGATCGCGCCCCGAAGGGCCGCGTTGCTCGACACGACGGTTGCGGCCACAACGGGCGCGCGCAACCGTCGCCGGAGAAACGCGTGGTCTTGCGGGCTAGCGCCCCAGCGTGCCGGTGTAATAGCCGAGGCGCGCTTCCACATCGTGGTTTTTCTGCAGCCCGAGCTGCATCAGCTGCGCGATCCGTTCCTGTGCCTGCGGACGGCCAACCGATGCGATGAAAGCATCCCATTCGGGCGCGACGTCCTTGTCCGACGGCAAGGTCACGGCATTCACCTGACGCTTGATCGCGACGAGCGCCTCTTTGTCGAACGATGCGATTCTCGACGCGAGCGCGTCCACGAATGCATCGAGTTCGCTGTCCGCGAAGGCGCGGTTGACGTAGCCGTAGCGCTCCGCCAGTTCGCCGTCGATGTCGTTGCCGCTCAACAGCACTTCCAGCGCCCGCCCGCGTCCGATCATTCGCGACAGGCGAGTCATCGGCCCGCCGCCCGGCACCAGCGCGGCGCCGACTTCCCACTGCGAGAGCAGCGCCTTTTCGCGGCTCGCAAAACGCATGTCGCTGGCGAGCGCCAGTTCGCTGCCGACGCCCGTCGCGCGGCCGCGGATCGACGCGATCGATACGACAGGCGCCCGTCCCAGCCGCGACAGCATGTCCGGCAACGGCGGCATGCCAGTCGGCCCCGGCGGCATGCTGGTGGTTTCCTGCAACGGAGGAACGAAGTCGTAATGCGTGAGGAAGAAATCCGGTACCGCGCTGTCGAACACCACCACCTTGACTTCGGGATCGGTTTCGAGCGCAGTCACGACGGCATTCAACTGCGGCATCGAGTCCGGCCCGAAGATGTTGAAAGGCGGGTTGTCGATGATGACTCGCCAGTAGGCCTGGCTGCGACGTTCAATCCGAAACTGCTGATGCGAACTGGCGTTGCTCATGTCACTCTCCATCCTTCAGTCCGAAGCGGCCCTTCTTTCGGAGCAGCCAAGTTCAATGGGCACAACGCTCGTTATTTCGCATGCAACTGATCGAGCACTTTGAGCAGATCGCGCGCACCGGCTGTCGACGAAGCGGGATTCTGCCCCGTGACGAGGCGCCCATCGACAATCGAAAAGCTCTGCCAGTCGTCGACCTTCTCGAACAGCCCGCCCAGCCGCTTCAGTTCGTCTTCGACGAGAAACGGCACGACCTTCGTGAGTTGCACGGCTTCTTCTTCCGAATTCGTGAACCCGGTCACGCGCTTGCCCTTGACGAGCGGCTCGCCGTTCACCTTCACATGCCGAAACACGCCGGGCGCATGGCACACGGCCGCGACGGGCTTGCCGGCGTTGTAGAAGTTTTCGATCAAAGCAATGGATAGCGGGTCTTCCGCGAGATCCCACAATGGGCCGTGTCCGCCCGGATAGAACACCGCGTCGTAGTCGTCGGCTTTGACCGTGCTGAGCTTCACGGTGTTGGCGAGCACCTTTTGCGCGGCGGGATCGTTCTTGAATCGTTCCGTCAGCTCTGTTTTACCTTCCGGCGTGTCGCTCTTCGGATCGAGCGGCGGCTGTCCGCCCTTAGGTGAGCTGACGGTTACGCTCGCACCTGCATCCAGAAACGTGAAATAGGGAGCCGCGAATTCCTCTAACCAGAAACCGGTCTTCTTCCCGGTGTTACCGAGTTGATCATGAGACGTCAACACCATCAGAATCTTCATTGTCGTACTCGCAGATGAAAGAATGATGTAGCTGCCGATTGAACGGGGCGATCCACGTAACGTGGCAAGTGCAATATAGACCTTGCCGGAAGCGCCGACAAACGAGGGGCCGTGCGCTAATACCAAAGTATAGGTGTCGATACGTATGTGCTATCGACTCGATCAGGCACTTGCGGTTTCATCATTCCAGTTGCCGCATCTATCGCCGACAGGCCGCTCGCCTTTACGACTCTCGTGCCTTCTGAACTGATGCGGACCATTCGCGAAGCAGTTGTCTACTCGTGAGAACGAACATGAAGGCCAGTAGCATCGACGTCAATCTGTCGACCCGGGAAATCCAGGTACGTGGGACAGCCATCCCGTTGGGCAGCCGCGCATTCGATATTCTTACCGTGCTGATGGCGGCGCACGGCCAGGTCGTGTCGCTCGAAGATATTCTTCGTAAGGTGTGGCCCGACACGGTCGTCGAGGAATCGAACATACGCGTGCACGTTTGCGCACTGCGCAAGGCATTGGGTGAAGACCGGCGCCTGATTCAGAACATACCCGGACGCGGCTACCGGCTGACGCCCAAATGCGACATGCCGGCTGCAAGAGCCGGCATGTCGATGGCAAACGAAGAGCGGTAGCCGGTCATTTGCGCGAGCGTCATCGCGACAGGCGCGGCACGATTCGAACCGGGTGCGTCCGCAGCGAATTGCGTTGCGGCGCAGTTCGTGCAGCAGTCAGCGTGCCAACGCGTCAGAACGATTCGCCGGCCATTTCTTCCGTCTTGCGCCACAACGCCTCGGCGTTGCCCAAGTCGAGCGCATACTGGCGCACGCCTTCGCTGACGGGCGTGATGACGACGTCGTCGGCTACGACTTCGCTCACGTGGCAGTTCTCGCAGTATCGGCCGCCGATCTCTTCCGCCGATGCCGCCACGCCCGCCCATACGGAAGTCGCGGCACCCTGCGCAACAGTCTTGAACTGGAACGGCGCCTTGCCTTCGGACGCAAGCTGGCTGTTGATTCTTTCCAGCAGCCCGGCCATCTGCCCCTCGTCCATATGACGGCCGAGTTCGGTCTGAATGCCACCCGGATGGACGGCTGCCGCGCGTACGCCGCGCGCCCGGTGCCGCTGGTCGAAGGCGACCGCGAACAGGATGTTCGCCGTCTTCGCGCGTCCATATGCAACGAAGGGATCGTAGGGCGTGTGTTCGAAGTTCGGATCGTCGAGATCGACATTCGCGAAGCGGTGCCCCGACGACGCCAGCATGACCACGCGCCCACCCGGGCGCAACAGCGGAGCAAGACGGTTCACCAGCACGAAGTGGCCGATATGGTTCGTGCCGAATTGCGTTTCGAATCCATCCGCTGTCTTGCCAAAGGGCGTCGCCATCACGCCCGCGTTCGCAATGATCACGTCGAAGGGCTTGCCTTCTTCGAGCAGTTTGGCGGCGCACGCGCGCACGCTTTCGAGACTTGCGAGATCGAGCGATATCAGATCGATGCTGCCTTCGCCCGCGGCCGCTTCGCGGCGCGCTGCGGCGACGGCGCGCGCCGCCTTGTCGAGGTCTCGCGCAGCGCCGACCACGTTCGCGCCACGCGCGGCCAGCGAACGCGCCGTCTCGACGCCGAGTCCCGCCGACACGCCCGTGACGAGAATCCGCTTGCCGCGTAGATCGATGCCCGACAGCACGTCGTCCGTCGTCGATGTCGCACCCAATTTTTCAGCCATTTCCGCCTCTCTGTTTGCCGTAAGGTTGACGTTTTGCGTCACGAGGGATAAAAACGGAGTCCCTCTCCGTTTTTATATACTAAACGGAGACAGTCTCCGTTTGCAAGCATCAAGAGATAAAACGAAGGATTAAATGAATCACTCGACGCCAAGGGAAAAGAAACCCCGAGCCGATGCACTGCGTAATCGCGAGCGCATTCTCGAAGAAGCGAAGAAGGCGTTCACGCGCGCGGGCGCCGATATCAGTCTCGAAGAGGTTGCCCGTCAGGCGGGCGTCGGCCCCGGCACGCTGTACCGGCACTTTCCGACCCGCGACGCGCTGCTGGAGAGCGTCTACCGCGCCGAAGTCGAGAAACTCGCGAAGGAAGAGCGCAGGCTGAGCGAGACGATGCCGCCCATCGACGCGCTGAAAGCGTGGATGCTGCTGTTCGTCGACTACATCGCGACGAAGAAGATCATCGCGCCCGCGCTGAATTCGTTGGTGGGCGGCCCGTCGAAAGTGTTCGAATCGTCGGGCGCGCAGATCGTGGACGCGATTCATGCGCTCGTCACGCGCGCGATAGAAAGCGGCGACATCCGCGCCGATCTCGATCCGCTGGACCTGTTTCGCGCGCTGGTCGGGGTATCGAATGTGGCGTCGGCCCCGGACTGGCAGCAAAGCGCGCGCAGGCTGGTGGATATCCTGCTGATCGGCTCGCGGCCCGGCGCGTAAGTCGCGTCTGGCGTAAACGATGCCAAAAAAGTCATTTACGGCAATAGCTGGGACGCGGTTTTCTGATTACATTGATCCCGTCCTGACCCAGGCGACATCCATCCATCTTCGCAGCAGCTGGAGCAACCATGAGCAGCACGGCGCATCGTTCGACAACAGCCCATCTCGACCGCCCGATCTGGACGGCGCTCACGACGCGCCAGGCGCATCTCGGACTCGGCGATGCGCTCGCGCGCCGCTATCACCCCGATGTCGCGCCGTTTGCGGCATTGGCATCGGACACGCCCGCTGCCTACGAGGCGTTGCATCGGCTTCTGCAGCCGCATGAACAGGTTGCCTTGCTGTCGCTGGCGCCGCTCGCCGGCATCGACAGGCTTCAGGTCGAGCATGTTGGCGCGCTGTATCAGATGGTCGCCATGCGTCGCGACGCCGAAACCGTGGACGATCAGGATGTAACCCGTCTGGCCAACGCCGACGCGAAAGAGATGCTCGAACTCGCGCAAAAAACCAAACCGGGGCCATTCGGGACGCGCACGCACGAGATGGGCCGCTACATCGGCATTCGCGACCAGGGGCGGCTGGTTGCGATGGCAGGCGAACGGATGCGCCTCGACGGATACGTCGAAATCAGCGCCGTCTGCGTGGATGACGACTGGCGCGGCAAAGGCCTCGCGGGCCGGCTGATCAACATCTTGCGCAGGGAAATCACAGAGCGCGGCGAGACCCCGTTTCTGCACGTGTTGAGCCACAACACGACAGCGTTCCGCCTCTATGAAAAGCTCGGCTTCGAGTTGCGCCGCGAGTTCGTGCTCAATCGGATCGGCCACGCCGATGCAAGCGTGAATGCCGTTCGTCACACCTGATTCGCGGTCTATCGGGCTGCCGCGCGGCGCACGAGGATTACGCGGCGGCAGAGGCCGCGTCAGCGTGCGCCAGCACGAGCCGGTTGCCGCCCAGCGACTTCGCGCGATACAACGCCTGGTCGGCGGCGGCCAGCAGATCGACGAGCGCGGAAGCGCCGCTTGCGGACTGCGCAAGTCCGACGCTGACCGTCGCCTCGACGCCGAGTCCGTTGACGCTGAGCGTGGTCGTGCCACCGAAGGCAACCACCAGCGCTTCGCCCGCTTCTTTCGCGCGAAAGCTGTCGTGGCCCGGCAGCAAGGCCGCAAATTCCTCGCCGCCGATGCGCGCGAGCAGCGCATCCGGTCCGAGCACGCTGCGGGCAATGTCGGCGAATGATTTCAGCACGCGATCGCCCGTCTCATGACCGTAGCGGTCGTTGATCTTCTTGAAGTGGTCGAGGTCCACGGCAAGCAGCGACACGGGCTGCGCCGCGCCGCCTTCACCGAGCACGCGCGAGCCCTGCTCGAAGAACCATCGGCGATTGCCGATGCCAGTCAGGAAATCCGTCTGCGACTGCTGCAGCAGTTGCCCGTGCGATTCGTCGCGCACGAGGCGCAGCAAGGTCATGGGGAGAACGACGGAATACAGCACGCCCTCGTACATCGTGATCTTGCTCGCGGTCATCAGGAAGTCGAATCCGAACTTCGCGACGAGCCAAGGCAGGATCAACGCCCTGAATGCGTACAAGACGGCATGCGCGCCCGACACCAGCATCGCGATCTGCTGCGCCTGCAAGTGCTTTCTGCCGTCGCCGCGCGCCAGTTCGAATGCCGTCATGCCGGATGCGAACGAGATTGGAATCGCGCTCGGATACATCCACATCACGTCCTGCCATTTCGTGCCGGCAATGACCCACGCAAGCGCCAGCAGCCCGAGCACGGCGAGCGAAAGCCGCACGTGCTTGCGGCCGTTCAGTGCCGCCACGCCATGCAGAACCAGCAGATAACCGCTAACAATGACGAGATTGCTCAGCGCGGAACCGAGCGCGCCGGGAAGCTCGCGACGCCAGGAAGCCGCCGCGCAGCCGATGGCCAGCGTGGCGAATCCCGCTGCGAGTATTCCCAGTTCCCTGCTGCGCTTCGGGTGAACACGTCGCTCCCAGAGCGTCATCAACGCACTGGCGAAGAGAGTCCCGATCAGGAGGAGATAAAGCGTATTAAGATCGACATGCATCGCTGACGTAAGGGCACTACGCCGGTACATCGCGGCGGCAGTCGCATTTTACGCTGAAAATAAGCCTGCATCGTGATCGTCAGGTCCGCGCCGCATTACGCTTGCCAACGCGGGCACGCTCCATGCTGCGCGATGCACGCCGCCCGCAAAGTGGTGCCAACGAGCGTCTGTCATCCATGTCGTCTTATGACCGATCCGATCGATCCTGAGCACAACGCAGCACGAGCCGCAGCCGACGCGGACGCCGATCGCGATCCCACCGATGCATCCGGCATCGACGACGCAGACAGCCCGGCGCCGCGCCGCCGCGCGCCCCGCCCTCGCAGGATACCGAAAGCGCGCGCCGCGCCCGCGCCGGACGCCTTCACGCCCGCCGCCTATGCGCCCGATCCCGACAGGGCAAAGGAGCCCTTCGACGCCCGCGTCCAACAGTGGTTCGATGCGCGCGACTGGCAGCCATTCGATTTTCAGCGCGAAGTCTGGCGCGCGATTGCAGCGGGTTCCAGCGGACTGCTGCATGCGACCACGGGCGCCGGTAAGACATGGGCCGTCTGGTTCGGGGCGATGGCCACATTCGGCGATCACACGCCGCGCGCGCTCGCGGACCCGCTCACCGTGTTGTGGATTACGCCGATGCGCGCGCTCGCCGCCGATACCGCCCGCGCGTTGCAAAGCGCTGCGCGCGAACTCGGCGTGCCGTGGACGATCGGACTGCGCACGGGCGACACCGGCTCGACGGAGCGGGCGCGCCAAAGCCGGCGCATGCCGAGCGCGCTCGTCACGACACCCGAAAGCCTGTCGCTGATGCTCACGCGCAGCGATGCCCGCGAAGCGCTGAAACACGTGCGCCTCGTCGTCGTCGACGAATGGCATGAACTGCTCGGCAACAAGCGCGGCACGCAAACGCAGCTTGCAATCGCGCATCTCGCGCGGTGGCGAACGGATCTTCAGGTATGGGGACTGTCGGCGACGCTCGGCAATCTTCCGTTCGCCGCCGACGTGCTGCTCGCGCCCGTTCGCACGCCGCGCGTGACGGTGAGCGGCATGCAGCCGAAGACGCTGATCATCGACACGCTGATTCCCGCGACGATCGAACGCTTTCCGTGGGGCGGCCATCTCGGCACGCGTCAGGTCGGCCCTGTCGCCGAGGGCATCGACGAAGCGCGCACGTCGCTCGTCTTCACGAATACGCGCTCGCAGGCCGAGATCTGGTATCAGGCGCTGCTCGCGTTGCGCCCCGACTGGGCCGGGTTGATCGCGCTCCATCACGGCTCGCTTGCGCAGGAAGTACGCGAATGGGTCGAGGACGGCCTGAAGACGGGCAAGTTGAAGACCGTCGTCTGCACATCGAGCCTCGATCTGGGCGTCGACTTTCTGCCCGTCGAACGCGTGTTCCAGATCGGCTCGCCAAAAGGCGTCGCTAGGTTGATGCAGCGCGCGGGACGCTCGGGGCATGCGCCGGGCCGCGCGTCGCGCATCACGATCGTGCCGACGCACGCGCTCGAACTCGTCGAAGCCGCAGCGGCGCGGCGTGCCGTCGAAGCGCGGCGCATCGAAGGCCGCGAGACGCCGCGCAAGCCGTTCGACGTGCTGGTCCAGCATCTCGTCACGGTCGCGATCGGCGGCGGTTTCAAGTCGCCCGAACTGTTCGACGAGGTTCGCACGACGTTCGCGTATCGCGAGCTGACCCAGAAGGAATTCGACTGGGCGCTTGCGTTCGTCGAACGCGGCGGACCGTCGTTGCGCGCTTACCCGGACTTTCACCGCGTCGTGCGCGACGATGACGGCGTGTATCGCGTGTCGCGCGACGATCTGATCCGCCGGCATCGCAGCAACGTCGGCACGATCGTCGCCAATGCGACGCTACATGTCGCGTGGGTCACGGGTGGACGGATCGGCTCGATGGAGGAATCGTTCATCTCGCGCCTGAAGCCCGGCGACGTGTTCACGTTCGGCGGCCGCGCGCTCGAACTGGTGCGCGTGCGCGACATGACGGCCTATGTGCGGCGCGCGGCTTCATCGCGCGGCGCGATGCCGCAGTGGGCGGGCAGCAAGATGCCGCTCTCGTCCGAACTGGCGGACGCGACGCTCGCGATGCTCGCCGAGGCCGATCGCGGCGTGTACGTCGAGCCGGAGATGATCGCGATCCGGCCTTTGCTGGAGTTGCAGGCGAGCTGGTCGGCGCTGCCGGAAACGGGGCTGCTGGTCGCCGAAATACTGCGCACGCGCGAAGGCCATCACTTCTTCTGTTACCCGTTTGCGGGGCGGGTCGCGCATATCGGCCTGGCGTCGCTGCTCGGCTGGCGCGCGGCGCGCGACCGGCCGGGCACGTTCTCGATCTCGGCCAACGACTACGGCTTCGAACTGTTGTCGTCACAACCGTTCGACTGGGCGACGCTGATCGCCGAAGGTCTGTTTGCTTCCACGCGCCTTGCCGACGACATCATGGACAGCCTCAATGCCTCCGAACTCGCGATGCGCCGCTTCCGCGAAATTGCGCGCGTCGCGGGTCTCGTCTATCAGGCGCATCCGGGACAGCAGAAAAGCGCACGGCAGTTGCAGGCGTCGAGCGGTCTCTTTTATGAAGTGTTTCGCAAGCACGACAACGGCAATCTGCTGCTGACGCAGGCCGACGCCGAAGTGAAGTTGCAGGAACTCGATCTCGATCGCATCCGCCGCGCGCTCGACACGATGCGCGCGAGCCGGCTCGCGTTGACGTACCCGAAGAAGCCGACGCCGTTCGCGTTTCCGCTGATCGTCGCGCGTATCCGCGAAAAGGTCAGCACCGAAAAGCTCGCGGACCGTATCGAGCGGATGCTGGCTGAACTCGACAAGGCAGCGCACTGATGACGTTCGAAACCGTGACCGTCGAAGTGAATGGTTATCCGCTGCAACTGTCCGCGCAGCGCGCCGCGTTCGATCCGCAACTGAAAAGCCTGTTCATCGCCGACGCGCACTTCGGCAAGGATGCCGTGTTTCGCGCGCATGGCCTGCCCGTGCCGGCAGGCGCGACGGCCGACGATCTCGCGCGGCTCGATGCGCTGATCGCCGCGCACGCGCCCGAGTCGATCGTGTTTCTCGGCGATCTGCTGCACGGACCCGAATCGCTCGGCAGCGCGACGATGCAGGCGCTCGGCGAATGGCGCGCGCGGCATGCGTCGGTGCGTGTCGTGATGGTCGAAGGGAATCACGACCGGACTGCCGGGCTGCTGCCGCTCGCGCTCGGTGTCGAGACGGTGTTCGAACCGTGGCGGCACGGGCCGTGGGCGTTGTGCCATTACCCGCAGGTGATCGACGGCGCGTACGTGCTCGCGGGCCACGAGCATCCCGTCTATGTGATCGCGAGCCGCGCGGATTCCGTGCGCGTGCCCTGCTTCCGCCTTGCCGCGCGATGCGGTGTGCTGCCTGCGTTCGGCGCGTTCACGGGCGGTTTCGTCGTCAACCAGTCCGCCGACGACGCGGCGATCTATGCGGTCGCGCAGAACCGCGTGATCGCGGTGCGCGAGCGTCGATAGAAGCGTCGCGGATTGGACGGGCTCCAGGCGCTTCGTATCGCGCGACATGCCTGCGCGTGCTCACGGCTTCACGCGCCGCTCCCGGCCAGACTGTGCGGACGCTCAATGTCCGGATCGTCCCGGGAGGTCGTTTCATCATGCCCAAAGTCAACGGCAGTTCGCCGTCCCCTATCGCCGCCACGCCGGCTGCCGGCCCGAGCCAGCCGGCGCCGTCGACTGCCGGCGTCAAGCGCCGCGCCTCCAGCCCGTTGCCCGGCATGCCGCCATCGGCGAAGCAGAAGAAGACGGCGTCGGCGAACGACGCTCCCGCCGACTGGCATACGGAAGCGACGCGGTTCGGCATCTCAGGAAACGGCATTGCAAAGGCGCCGGGCGGTAAAGGCAAGTCACTCGCGACGCACGGCGAGACGACGCTGCAAGACCCGTCGGCCTCACCCATCGGCGCGCTCGGCGCAGCCAGGCCGGACGATCTGATCAAGAAAACAGACGCGCCGAATGCGGGCGATCACTCTCCGTCGATTTCATCCGTGAATCGCACGCAGGCTGACGAGGCGAAAGTGCTCGGCCGTGGCGCCACGGCGGTTGCCGGCGCCTTCAACGTCCGCGAAAGCGACGTGCCGACCTTGCAGTTCAGCAACGAAAAATTCCAGATCGACAAGGACAACCATAACAAGCCGAGAGACTCCGCCGCGCACAGTGCATTTACGTCGTTGCGCGAGATGCACGGCGTCGGCGAGAAAAGCGCGCACGCGAACATGGACTCGCTGCTCGATGCGACAGCGCGCGCCTACTCGCCGTATAACGCACACGGCGAGCCGGCAAAGGGCGGTGTAGCGCTACCCAAGACCAACGTTCACGCGGAAAGCGCGCGCGGTGTGAGTTTGCACAAGTCGTCCCAAGGCGTCGATCCGATGGTCGGCCAGCAGATGATGAACATGTGGTATCGCCAGAACATGGACGGCAAGCCGATGCTCGACGAACTCATCAGAAACCGTCAAGCGAACGCCGCGAACAACGCCACCGACGATCCGATGGACACGACGTCATGAGCGCGCGCCGTCACGCGTGGCCGCGAAACGTCGCGCAGATTCTGAACGCATCCTCCGACAGCGGGATCTCTTTCGCGCGGCAATAGCGCGTGGTCAGCTTCAACAGCTCCTTGATGTCGCGCCCGCTCGATTGCGGCCACGCGTTGGTGAGCGCCTCGATCAGTTCATCGCCGAGGTCCGCGCCCAGTTGCGCGGCCAGCAGCGTCCACAAGCGGATCGCGTCGGCTCTCGGCGGCGTCTCGTAGTGAATCTTCGCGATGCAGCGCGACAGGATGGCGTCGTCGACATCGTCGATCCGGTTGGTCGTCATGAACAGCAAGCCGTTGAAATACTCGAGCGTGCGCAGGAACTCGGCGACGATTGCGTTGTGCTCCAGATCGTTGTCGCGGCGGCGAATATAGACGTCGGCTTCATCGAGCAGCAGGATCGCGTTCCAGCGCGTCGCGCGCTGCAGGATGCCTGACAGCGCCGCGCCCACCGACGCCGCCGTCGTCCCGAGTTGCCCCGAATGCACGCGATACAACGGCTTGCCGACCACTTCCGAATAAACCTCCGCCGTCAGCGTCTTCCCCAGGCCGGGTGCGCCCTGGCAAAGAATCGTCGTGCCGCCCGATTTACCCGGCACGAAGTCCTGCACGAACACATTCGTCTTCGACGTGAGAATGTCGATCAGATCACGATGGTGGGACGGCAGGACCAGCTTGTCGCGCAGTTCGGGCTGATAGCGATACGCAGCCATGTGCTGGACATGCACCCAGATATCGCGGTGCCATTCCATGTGAAAGAGGCACACGTAACAATGCAGAGGCACCTTGTCGAAGCCGCTGTCGATGTTCGCGTCGCGCCAGAAACCGGCATCGGCTGTCATCAGGAAGCGGCGCTCGAGCGTCTCTTCGTCGTTCACGCACTTTGCGCTCACGCCTTCGGGAATGCGGATCAGTTCGGCACCTGCCTTCGCGTCGATCGCATACGCGGCCTTCGACACCACGAACTGTGCGCCGAAACGCGGCTGGAATTCGAGGAAGCGCTGCGCGTGGCGTTCGTATTCGAGCTTGAATTCGGGGCATTCCTTGTAGAAGCCGAACTCGGCGAGCAGTTCGGGAATCGTGCGGTTCACGATGTCGTGCCGGTTGATCACGAGCGACGTCGTCATGCCGGAGTGCCGCAAATGATGCTCGGTGCGCTCGGAGTTCGCGGATTGCATCGTATTGGCCAGCATGTCGACGACGACATACGGCATGCCCTGCTCGGGCTCGACTACGCGCATGCGGCGCACGAGCCACGGCAGCAACGTGCCGTCCTTCGCGCGGCTGTATAACCAGCCGTCGATCGCGTCGCGCGCCAGATAGGCAACCAGGCCCGGCACGAGTTGATCGAGGCCCGGAATGATGCGCGCTTGCGGCGCGTTGTAGATGTTGTCGAGCGCGAGCATCTGGAACATCAGCGCGCGCTCGTTATTCGCCTTGCTCAGCGAATACAGCGTATTCAGCGATCTCGAATCGAACAGCGCGCTCGACACCACCATGCTGCCGTGACATGCACCGTGCTGATTGAGCTGTCTGGCTAGCGGCGATCCCGATTCGATCATCGCAAGCAGCGGATGCACCAGTGATTCCGGTATTTCAAAGTCCATAGACGCACTCGTATCTGAGAGTGGCACGACGCGTAATGACAGCTGCGCGCCGGCTAGCCGAGAAAGAACTCGATCGCCATGCCTGCGATGGCTGGCTGGATCGCATGTGGTCCGTTGAATTCGATGTAGCTCACGTCGTAGCCCGCGGCCTTCAGCCTGGCTGCGTTCGCGCGGCCGCTGGTTTCGATGGGCAGTTGCTCGTCGGCCAGGCCGTGCGCGATGAACACCTTGGGCGCACCTTCCTGTGTGAAGACCGACATGAAGCCGCCGGAGAACGCAATCACATGACTCGCGATATCGCCGTTCGTGATGCCGATCGACAGTGCGTAGCTCGCGCCGTCCGAGAAGCCGGCAAACGCGAGACGGTTACGATCGATCCGGTAGCGAGACGTGACTTCGACGAGCGCTCGATCGAGCCGCTCCAGGTCCGGGCCGCTGCCGCCGATCACGATGTCCCAGGTCGCGTACATCGAATGCGGCGCGAGGACGAGAAACCTGTCGCGCTCGGCGTGCTCTTCGATGAAGGGCAGAACCTTCTCGGGAAATCCGCCTGCGCCATGGAACATCACGATTAGCGGCACCCGCTCGCGCGCATCGAGGCCGGACGGGACGAACAGGATGGCGTCGCGCTCACCGGCGATGCCGAGCCGGTTGCGGCCCGGCGGTAGCGGCGGTTTGGCCGCGTCGGCGGGAGTGAAGGACAGGCGGCCAAGCAGCGACGGATCGAACATGGTGAGACCTGGATTGGCGCCTGTGGCGCGCATGCATGAGTATGACCGCCCGTTGCGGCTACGAGCCGTGCAGGCGGTTGAGGCGCTGCTGCTGATGCTGGCGGTAGCGCCTGTTGTGTGTTGATATGTAATATATCATGGTTGAAGGAAGATGGGGTGGTGAGGCGGCCACTGTGGTGACTGATCCGAAACATACAAATTTGACGTGTCGAATCTAGACAAGCAGATCTGATCGCGACGCTGATTTCGCGCGTACGGACAGCTGCAAATAAATCCGATCCGAACACAAGGTATTGTTTTAACGTTTATCTCACTTGTCGTCACATCGACGAAGGCGATCGCCTAAGTAAGCGATGGAGCGCAGTCCACCGCGCTCGGTTCAGAAAAGCGCGACGGGTGCGTTGCGCACGGCGTGCGGCACCCACGTGCCGTGGAAGGCATCGCGCAGACGCATCGGTAGCCGGATGCGCGCGATAGGCGGCGCATCGATTTGCGCGGCGTCGAGCACGAGCACGGAACCGTTGCCGGCATCGTGATGATCGACGATCACGAGCAAGTAGCCTTCGTCCGTCGCGTCGCCTGCGGGGACGAACTGCGGTTCCTGAAACGTCGTGTGATTGTCGAGATACAAGGTCTGCAGCGCGCCCGTGCGTGCATCGAGGCGCGCGAGCGTGTTCGCGCCCAGTCCCTGCGGACCTGCCACCAGTTGCGAACGCTCAATATCGAGCGCACCGTAAAACACCGCGCCCGTTGCTTCAAAGGCATGCCGGTCGTCGATGCGCGGAAGCTCGCCCGGCAATGGACTCAGCACGCGCGACTCGAACGTTTCGCCGTCGGCCGCAAGATTGAAGGTCCAGCGCGTCAGGAACGGCGCCCCCTCTTCAGGATTGAACGGCGCACCCGACACATCGGCGATGCCTGGAAAAGCGTTGCGTTTCGACACGCATAGATCCACATACACCGTCGTGCCTTCGTTGAAGCCGTTGATCACGTGAAAGACGTTACACGCAGGGCCCTTGAACCAGCGAATCCCGTCGATACTCCCCTGGCGCGGCACGATGGCTACATACGTCGGCTGGCTCGCGTCCCATTCCCAATGCGCGCCGCCCGCCTTCATCCGGTCGAGGTCCGCGATGGTCGGACAGACCGGGAACACCACATAGTCGCGTGTGACCGCGAAGTCGTGCTGGAAACTGGCGAACGGGACCTTGAACCAGTCTTCGCGTATCAACGCGCCTTCGGCATTCGCGACGCAGAACGCCACGTCGCGCGACGCAAGTCCGCTCGCTTCGTAGCCGAAGAAGATCCATTCGCCCGTAACGGGATCGACCTTCGGATGCGCGGTGACCGTCTGGCTACGCAGCGTGTCGCCGAACGTATGGCGGCCATGCGTGGCGAGCGAATCGGCATCGATCACATACGGCAGGCTGTCTTCCTTCAACGCGAACAGCTTGCCTGCGTGCCAGAATGCGGTCGTGTTGGCCGTGCCCCGATCAACGCCCTGTACCGATGCATCGTCCGTAAAGGGGTTTCGATAGCGGCCGAACAGTGCGTGGCCCACCTTGCGTTCGGCTCGATACTTCTCCGTCTGCACATAGCGCGAACGATAGTCGACGCGGCCCTGATAAAAGCGAAACGCGCTCATCATGCCATCGCCGTTCACGTACAGGTCGTCGTCGAACATCGGCGGATGTTGCGGGTCCGGGCCGCATCGATACCATGTGCCTTCGAGCGCGGGAGGCAACGTGCCTTCGACGTCGAGGTCGCTAAGATCGCACTGCAGACGCGATGGCGCGTTCTGGCCAGTGAATTGCGGCAAAGAAGGAAAACAGGATTGCTTGCTCATGGGCATTCCACGTTGCGTTGAATTGGTTGCTTTTCGGCACGCGCCGCACACTGATTTGCGGGGCGCACTCACGTTCGTCAGAACGGGTAGCAAGGCGGGACGTCCTGAACGGTGACCCACTGCCATTGCGTGAACTCATCCCAGTTCGCGTGCCCGCCATGCCGGCCACCGTTGCCCGACGCGCCGCGGCCGCCAAAAGGAATATGGCCTTCGTCGCCGACGGTCTGATCGTTGATGTGCAGGAGCCCCGTCGGAATGCGATTGCCGATTGAAAGCGCTCGCGTCACCGACCGGCTCACGATGCCGAGCGACAATCCATATTCGCTGTTGTTACCCAGTTCGACCGCTTCGTCATCGTCGCGGAACGTGACCACCGACAGCACCGGGCCGAACACTTCATCATCGAATGCGGACGTACCCGGCCGTACATTGGCGAGCACGGTCGGCTCGTAGAATAGCCTGTCGAACCTGCCGCCAGCGAGCAGCTCGCATCCCTGTGAAAGGCTCGATTCGACGATCTGATGCACACGATCGCGCTGCCGTTCGTTGATGATCGGACCGAGTTGAACGTCGCGACCAGCGGGGTTGCCGACGCGCAGATTCTTCGCCTTTTGCACGAGCTTCTGCGTGAACGCTTCGGCCACGTGTTCATGAACCAGCACAATGCCCGTTGCCATGCAGATTTGCCCTTGATGCAGATAGCCGCCCCATGCTGCGCACGATGCCGCGAGATCGAGGTCCGCATCGTCCAGCACGATCAAGCGGTTCTTCCCGCCCAGTTCGAGCGTCACTTTCTTCAGATGGCGGCTCGCCAGTTCACCGACCCGGCGCCCCGCGCCCGTCGATCCCGTGAACGAAATCATCGAAACATGGCGGTCTGTCACGACCGCTTCACCGACATCCGCGCCGCCGGGCAGCACATGGAGGCAACCGCGTGGCAATCCCGCCAGTTCGAACAGCCGCGCAATCAGGAAGCCGCCCGTGATGGCCGTTTGCGGGTCGGGTTTGAGCAAGACCGCGTTACCCGTGGCGAGCGCGGGTGCGGCTCCGCGAATCGACAGGATCAGCGGTACGTTGAACGGCGAGATGATGCCTACGACGCCATGCGGCAGACGGCGCGCAAAACTCAGACGCTCGCCATCGCTCGGCAACATGACGCCATGACTTTGGGTGAGCATCGCGGCTGCCTCATGCAAGACCACGCTGGCACCCTGAATCTGGAACTCGGCGAACGGTGCGATCGCGCCCGTTTCACGTACGATCCAGTCGATCACTTCGCCACGATTCGCTTCGAGGAGCGCGGCTGCGCGCCGAAACACATCCGCACGTTGCAGATACGGCATCGAAGCCCACTTGCGCTGCGCCGAATGTGCGCTGCGTGCGCTTTCGGCGGCCTGTGCGGGACTAGTCCAGCCGATCGTCGTCAGCGGCTCGCCAGTCGCAGGTTCCACGATGGATTGCGACGATGCGCCGTCGACCCAGTCGCCGTTGAAAAACTTGCCCTGCCATTGAGCCGCGTCAAGCAGGCGCACTGTGTGTCCGTCCATGTCGTCTCCACGAAATGAGTTGCTGATTCGTGTAGAGAGAGTAGGACGTTCGCGTTCGCGGGTCTTGTCTGCAGAGGCGGTAGCTTGACTGGGGAAGACGTCAGCGCGAGAGGTGCTGCACGAAACGCATTGGCTGTCAGCAAGCGGCGACACGTGTACGCGTCGCGCGTTGTGTCGTCAGGTCGTGGCAGGCATATCGGCGCCGAGCGACGCTTCGATTTCCTGCGCGCCGCTCTGTGCGATTGCGGCGAGACGCTGGCAGGCGCGCATCTCGGTCTTGTCGCCGACCACGTAGCTCAGGCTGCCGATCGCACGTTTGTCCTCATCGAGAATGGGTGCTGCGATGCCGATACAACCCGCGTCGATCTCGGCTTTCGTGATCGCGTATCCCGCTTTGCGGATAGCAGCGAGCGTCGCGCGAAATTCGTCGAACGTGGCGCCAAGCGCCGCGGCCGCCGCGTCGGACGCATGCGCTTCGTACAGTGCGCGCAGCCACCTTGCAGGCTGATTTGCGAGAATCACCTTCGACGT
This sequence comes from Paraburkholderia sp. XV, assembly GCF_020177535.1. Taxonomy (NCBI): domain Bacteria; kingdom Pseudomonadati; phylum Pseudomonadota; class Betaproteobacteria; order Burkholderiales; family Burkholderiaceae; genus Paraburkholderia; species Paraburkholderia sp. XV. The sequence continues at coordinate 80,208 of NZ_JAGUUD010000016.1, forward strand.
CGCGCCCGCAAAGAGCGGCATCGGACGCCCACGCTCATAGCTCACGGGAGGATGAGGGCCGGCCGTGAAGATCTGACGCATGCACAGTACGCTCTCGCCGTACGAGCGGCACAACAGCACCGCCGATCCGTCGGGCCCGTACTTGCGCAAATCGTCCATCACGGGCGCGGCGGCCGACAACAGCGGATCGGTAAGCTGGATCTGCCGGTCGAGCTGGATGATGGCGGGCCCCAGCGCGTAGACGCCCTTGCGCATCGAAGCGATCAGCCCGGCGTCCTCGAGTGTGCCGATGAAGCGGTACGCGGTGGCGGGTGACACGCACATCGCGGCGCCGATCTCGTCCGCCGTCCACGTCGGCCGCTGCAAGGTGAATAGCTTCAATACGCCGAAGGCGCGATCCGAAGTCGTCATGACAGCCTTTCAGTCTCTTACCGCTGGTTGCAATTCAACCCTCATTAGTCTCATTATCGTCGATTTTTAATCTACCCTATCAAGCAGAATTCTCATATTTTGATAAGGGTTTTAGCGCATAGACCTTTGTCACGTCATTTGCGACGATCCTGCGCATATCGAAGGGGTACAGGCTATGGCTGCAATCCGAAAGGTCACAACGGATTCGAGTGCGGACCCGCTGTGTGCCACCCACTGGAAATCCTGGTTGAGCGAGCACGTCGCGCGTGCGCCCAACGACGTCGAGTTGCCCGGCATCGAATTCCTGCCCGAACCTTCGACACTGTTCAAAGGGAGCATCGAGGCGGCTGATCTCGGGTCGTTGCCGGTTTGCCGGGTGTCGATGTCGGCGAGTCAATACTGGCGCAAGCAGTCGGCGATACCCGATGACGCACCGCTCATGGTCGTGATCCAGACGCGAGGCAGCAGTCTGTTCGAGCAGAGCGGCACGGGCGCCGTACTGTGCCCCGGCGACTGGAGCGTGTTCGACACCGCCCGGCCGTTCAGCGTGAAAACCGCCCGTGAGAGCGAACATATCGTACTGATGCAGCGTCGTGATCTTGCACCAGCCGACATTCTGTCCGCGTCGCTGGCATCGAAGCGCTATGGGCGTGCGGGTGTCGCGCGGCTCGTGCACGAGATGGCCGTATCCGCGTTCCGTGAGTGCGAGAAACTGAGCGCGCGCTCGGCGGATGCAACGGCTGATTCGCTCGGACGTCTCGTTGGCCTCGCGATTGAAGAGTCGGCGGCCGAACAGAAGATCGCGAGCCGCCTCGAGCTGATTACCGACTACATCGACGAGCATCTCGCGGACCCAGCACTCGATGTACGCAGCCTCGCCCACGCACTCGACTATTCGCCGCGACAGATTCACCGCGTTTTCGGCGAACAGAGCGACATCACAGTGACGGATTACATCTGGAGGGCCCGTCTTGATCGCTGTGTTCACGCGCTGCGTTCCCCGGACAATGCCCATCTGACGATCACCGACATCGCCTATTCGTGGGGATTCACCAGCTCCGCCCATTTCAGCCGCGCGTTTCGCGGGGCCTTCGGGGTATCGCCGAGTGCATACCGGAAGAGCCACTGAGCGTTGCCTGGTATTACACGAACGTCCCGGCGGCGCCAGCTACCGGGACGTCCTTTCATTTCGCGGTCGCCACGCGATGCGCGCGCGCCGCCCGGGCTCCCGTCACGTAGACGGACAATACGACGCATAGCAGATAGATCGCGGCGGACAGCCAACCCACCGCGCGAAAGTTGCCATCACCGACGACGATCGCAGCAGCTATCGGACCCAGACCCTGCCCCACAAAAACGGCTGCGTTCGATATGCCCGTGAGGCGCCCTGTCGGGTCGAGTTCAGCCGTCAACGCGAACAGGTACGTGAGTCCGAAAAACCAGGCGGCCATCAACACGAACGCCGCAGCCGTGAACGCCTCGCTGGTCTGTCCATACACGACGACGAGCGATGCGGCAATCGACCCTCCAAATGCCGCGAGCTGCGCGGTCTTGTGACTGATCCGGCGACCGAGCACGCCCGCCAGCGCCGCGCCTGCCGCACCCGCGAGAATACCGCCGCCGAGAACCACGCCGATCGCCTGTTGGGACATGCCCAGCATGTGTCCGATGCGTTCCTGGTAAATCCATAACGCGCCATGTCCGCCGAACAGCAACGCGAACAGCGCGAGAAGTGCGAGCACGCGAGCGTCGAAGCGAGAACCTGACTTGCCTGTCGCTCGCTGCATGGTGGCTTCCGTCGCATGACGCGGAATGCGGGAGAGTCCCGGCAATGCGATGAGCGCCATGATCACGAACGAGTAGTACACGGCGGCAATACCCAGCTTTTGCAACACGACGGGCACGACGCCGACCGTGAACGCGCCCCAGACCAGCAACGCAATATTGATCGCGGCGAACGTCTGGTCCTTTCGTGCTCGCGCTGCCGTCGTCGCATATACGACCGCTTGCAGCGCGCCGCCTGCCGCACCGGCGATCGCCCGGCTCGCACACATCGCGGAATACACCGTCGATAACGCACTGCCGATGCTCGCAACGGCCAGAACGCCCAGCATCGCGAGGCAGAACGTTCGGCGGTCGACGCGGTTCATCGCCAGTGCCGCGGCACCGCACCCCAGCGCCATCGCGATCAGTTCAAGACCGAACAGCATACCCATCTGTCCAAGCGTAATACCCGTACGGTCAACCAGTGCACCGCCCAGGACAGGCTGCAACTGCAGCGTGCCTAAGCCCGTCACCATCAGCCAGGCGAGCATGCCCAGCGTTCTTTTGGCATCTACCGCATTGAGAGCTTTCATTGTCTCCTCCAGTTGAACGGGCGACAGCCATCATGTGACTGAGCGCCACTGTTAGTGGTTTTGCCGCGCAGCAATCACGCAGTTGCCTCGTGCGCCGTCAGAACGAAGTCGCGATTTGCGCCTGCAGAATGAAGTTGTTCTTCAGACGGTTGCGTACGGCCGTCTCGGTATAGGCGTTCACCCATAGCGCGCGCGTCTTGCTCAGTTGCCAGAAGATGCCAGGGCCGATGCCCAGCACCTGCTCGCGCGAATCGCTCATCGCGGAGCCGTTGACCTTGTCATCCGTGAACTGGCGGAAGAAGTAGCCATTGATGCCCGCGTGAATCGACGACGTAATCTGATACGACGCAGTGAAGTTGATCCAAGCCGCCTGCCCTGCCTGCGTCGTGTCGACCGGCATACCCTGGAACGCGGTCGGGCTGCTCGACGCGGGGTCATGATTTTTGAAGTTGTATAGATATTGGAGGCGCCAGCTGACTTCCGTTTTAGGCGCCGGGAAAATCGACGCAGCCCAGTAAGGGTTCAGCGAGAAGTAACCCGAACTCTGGTTCAGATCCGCGTTGTGCTTGTATTGCCCGGTTGGCGCGATGACGTCCACTTCGAAGCGCTGCACGAACACCGGCCTGCCGCCTTCACCGATCACGGGCGCCATCTGCAGTTGCGGACCGAAGGTCAGATCGCCGAGCGCAGTACCGTTGCCGACCAGCGATGCACCCGGCTGGTCGGTCCTTCCGCGCAACCAGATGATCGGCAAAATCGCGTTGACACCCAGCGTGCCGCCCAGAAAGTGATAAGGCGACGTGTACGACACGTGATGAACCATCGAGAACGTATCGACGCGAGGATTGCGGAACGCAGAAACATCGTTTCCGCTGTTATCCTTGATCGACGTACCGCTCGTGTAGCGCAGCACACCGAGATAGGAAAAGCCCGGCGGCCCGGAGAAGCCATCGTAGAAGCTGGTGATGCCGAGATTGATGCCCTGCGGCTCGCTGACGCTTGGGGTCGCCTGAGCGACGGCAGCCGTCGAAGCGGTGGCAGCCGCGCACAGGATCGCCATCGAGGCGACGGATTGTCTCCCTTTGCAGCGTGACATTGCTGTGTCTCCTTGAACTCTTATAGTCATGTCAAGCCGCCTTATGCGGCCTTGTGTGAAGAGTAAGGAGCGGCTGGGCCGAGGTCTTTTCCGGCAAGGACAACGAGTTGACTGTGCGTGCCGGCTGCCTCTATGAGAAGCGGATAGACGGCAGTGCTGTTCCGCGTAAGGTCCGGTCTGCCTGGTCACACTCGGCGGGCAGTGCCGGGTCGACTGATCTCCGCTGTAGTCACGCCAGACGTATCGAGGGCGAAAGTCGGGCGCCGTCGTTGGAGAGAAAGTCCGAGTTGCGCTCTTGCGGACGCCGCTCGACAGGTGCCCGTCATCCTCGTGCCGTCACGTGTTTTATCCACAGCAGGCGACCACCCCCTTCTTTCGTCGTCGTTGCGAAAGCGGTACATCGATCTCGTACGGTTTCGGCATCGACCAAAGCGAATCAGCGGTCGTTGCGGAGCGCCGGGCCGTCCGCCATTGGACGCTGAGCTGCCAGTCAGATCTCGCGGCGCATGTGATAGTGCTCTCGGCCACAAGGCGACCGCATTCGATCCGAAAGCGGTCGTCGCATTCAGGAAACAACATGCGGTTGCGGTCCTGATCGGTAGATCGCGCTGTGGAACGTCGCCGCCATATGACGCGTGCTTTGTCTGGAAAGGCTCGTCGCTTCGCTACACTGGGGATTTTCGCTAACGACCTGCCAGGAGGATGCACATGGACCGCATGGTGGCAATGGAGACGTTCGTAACAGTTGTCGATGCAGGTTCATTTTCTGCCGCTGCACGCCGGTTGAAGCTGGGCCAACCAGCCGTCTCAAAGGCAGTCGCACAGTTGGAGGAACGCTTGGGCGCGCGTTTGCTCTTGAGATCGACGCGTGGCCTGACGCCCACGGATGCTGGTCAGCGATTCTATGAGCACGCGCTCAGGGCCATCGACGAGGCAGAGCAGGCAGAACAGGCCGTGCGGGAGTCATCGGATGGCTTGTCAGGACGACTGCGCATAGGTGCAGCCGTTACCTTCGCCCGGCTGCACGTGTTGCCGGCACTGAAGTCTTTCCTCGATCAACACCCGAATCTGACCATCGACATCGTGCTTGATGACCGGTCAGTCGATTTGCTCGAAGAAGGGGTTGATGTCGCATTGCGTATGGGCATGCTGGACGATTCCACCATGACCGCACGTCGCATCTCTACCGGGCGGCGGCTCGTCGTCGGCACGCCGTCGTATTTCGCGGAAGCCGGACCTCCGCGCACACCTGCCGACCTTGGCCGGCATCAGGCGGTCGTTTACTCCGTGCGAGGCGGCGGTGAATCGTGGCTGTTCAGCCGCGGTGACGGCTCCGATTCAACCGTGACCTTGTCCGGCCGAATAAGCGTAAACGCAGCCGAAGGCATGCGCACGGCAGTACTGGGGCACATGGGTCTCGCCGTTGCTTCAGAATGGATGTTCGCCCCCGAACTCGCGAGCGGCACAGTTCAGGCCGTCCTGACCGACTGGACGCTGCCGCCCATCGACCTGTGGGCAGTTTTCCCGTCCGGCCGCATGGCAACCACGAAAGCGCGTGCCTTCGTCGCGTTTGTCGAGCATCTTCTTAACGGGCGCAAATCCAGCGAGGACTTCACCGCCTAGCCGCTTCCCACGTGGGCGCCGACTGTCCGGTCTGCCCCTCGCAGCAGGAATAAAAGCTATTCCCGGCCCGCGACTACCGCGCGATGCCACCAGAGCGGACGATACGCATCAACCAATGCACGAAAACATTGGTTCCGATGCAGCAGTCCCTTCGGCCGTTCAAGCCGGAGGACCGCTTCGAAACCTACCTGTTGAGGAAAACCATGACTCAAGCTCTGAAAGGCAAACTCGCCCTGGTTACCGGTGCTTCGCGCGGAATCGGCGCCGCGATCGCGGCACGTCTTGCGCGCGAAGGCGCGTCGGTCATCGTTCACTATGCGTCGAGTTCAGCGCGGGCCGAAGCAGTCGGCAAGGAAATCCGCGATGCTGGCGGCGAGGCCGAAGTTGTGGGCGCCAACCTGTCGCGGCCGGAAGGCATAAAGAACCTCATCGCGTCGCTGAACGGCGCATTCGGTGGCCGCTTCGAGGGGCGGCTCGACATCCTCGTTAACAACGCGGGCACGGTCGAGTATGGGCCATTCCTCGATTCTTCGGAAACGTCATACGACACGCACTTCAACCTCAATGTTCGTGCGCCGATCGAACTGGCAAAAGACGCGGCAGCACGAATGGTCGCGGCCGGCTGGGGACGCATCATCAACGTAGGCTCCGCCTTTGGTGAAGCGGCGCCGCTGCCTGGCGTGACGCTCTACATCGCATCGAAGTTCGCTCTCAGAGGTTTCACTCGCGGGTTATCACGCGAGCTCGGCAAATACGGCGTAACTGTCAACGCCGTTCAGCCCGGCCCGATCGATACCGAACTTGCTCCGCAACCCGGCACAGAAGACCACGCGACGATGACAAAGCTCGCCAGCGTGGGTCGTTTCGGCAAACCGGAAGAAATCGCGGCGGCCGTAGCCTACCTCGCCAGCCCAGAAGCAGGCTACACGACCGGCGAAAGCTTGACCGTCGACGGTGGATGGATTGCCTGACGCGGGCCGCCCAGCCGAGTGCTATTCGAACGCCGCGTGCATTCCGGATAGCGTCAAGGAAACGCCGCGACAAAGGCATTGATGTGCAATCGGTATCTACCTCGGCCTCGTCGATACCGATAGCCCTTGTCGATGCCATTGGTACTGCGTGGCAGTATCGGCAGCCGTGACCTGGAACCGTCGTTATTAGTTTAAGACGGTACTAACGGGCCGTCTGGTACAACTTTCACTCAGGAGCGCCAGACATGGCCACATACATTGTTTTTACACGCGAACGCACCCAGGATCAGCGGGAGTTGGACGCCTATCAGGCAGGTGTCGCAAAGACCTTTGTCGGCCATCCCATCAAAATCCTTGCCGCCTACGGAACGCAACAACTGCTCGAAGGAGAGGCACTGAGGGAGTCGTGATCGTTGAGTTTCCCGATACGCCGTCTGCACGCGCATGGTACGACAGCGAAGCATATCAGGCGATCGCAAAGCATCGGTTCAAGGGTGCAACCTACCGGGCGATGATGGTTGAGGGACTCGCACACGGTTGACGGAAGTAGTAATAGAGACCGTCCGGAGCGGCTGCACATCGCCAGTGCGACCGCTTTTGCGTCCGCTCCTGCCGGGCAATGTCGGTGCCGATGGCTGACTGATTTGGGTCGCGAGTACTCGTTCACTCGCATCGGCACCTGACATTCAAGGCTACGACGGCGCGAACGGCGGCAAAGCGCCTATCACCTGTCTAACAATGATCGGCACCCCAACGTCCGCTTCGGCCGATGACTTGCCGCCGAGCGACGATACGGAATGACCGTTTTCACTCTGGTACCTGCCCTCAGAGCGCCGCCTGTTCGACCAGCAGTATGTCTGTCTTTTCAGACGTGGCCACGCGCTCGAAGATGCACCGCTCACGCTTGCAGCCTGGTCTGAACCATCTGGTGCTCGTGTCCGCCGGCACGGGACATGGTCAGGTCGACGATTGGCTAAAGCAGCGAGGCGTGCAGCGCCGGGTGCGATTGACGGTGCCGCACTTCATGAGCGTCGGCTACATCCTGCAACGCACTGGCCCGATTGTCACGTTGCCCGAGCGATTGGCGTTGCAACTGACAGCGCCCTTCTCACTGAGCCTGCGCGCATTGCCCTCGAAGTGGCCCGCAGCGCCGATCCATTTGCCGTGGCACGCGCGAGTCCATCAGGACGAAGGCAACCGCTGGCTGCGCGAGAGAGTGATCGACCTGCTCGCCGACCCGGCAATACGATCGCGCAGAACAAAGACGGTGCAAAAAGGCTCGTAGTTCGAAACAGAACGGGCTACGGCTTCACCAGAAACCAAGCATCTTCCACCAGAGGCTGCCGACCACCGCGAAGATCAGCAACTCCACCGCACACATCACAAAACCGATGCGCCACCAGGTCCCCATCGTGACATAGCCGCTGCCGAAGATGATCGGCGAGGTGCCCGTCGCATAGTGGGTTAGCGTCATCATGATCGCCGAGCCGGCCGCCATCATCAGCATGAACGGCGCCACATACTCGGGTGGCATCAGATGGACCCCGACCGTCAGGAAGGCGAGCATCATCGCGCTGATGTGCGCCGTCGTGCTGGCGAACAGGTAGTGTGAAAATACAAATGCCAGTACCAGGATCGTAGCCGTGGCGCCCCAGCCGATACCGCTGGCAACGATCGCGCTCTTCATGGCTTCCGAGAACCAGGTGATCACGCCTTGCTTGTTCAGTTGCTCAGCCAGCATGATCAGCGCGCCAAACCACACCAGCGTGTCCCAGGCGCTCTTCTCCGACAAGACATCGTCCCAGTCGATGGTGCCCGTGATGATCAGCAAGAACAGGCCGACGAAGGCAACCACCGTCGGATCCAGGATGAACGACGGACCGAACATCATCGCCGGCACGTCGGCCCACAGCAGCAGTAGCAGCGCGAAGGTCCCCAACATGACCATTTCCTTCGGCGACATGGGACCCATCTTCGCCAGTTCAGCGCGGGCATACGCTACCGCGTTGGGTGTAGCATGGATCTGCGGCGGCGCCAGCAGATAGATCACCAGTGGCATGACCAGCATGCACAGAAGGCCGGGCAGCAGCATGCACAGCGCCCAGCTCGTCCAGGTCAGATGCAGGCTCTGATTGGTCGCCTTCGCGATGTAGTCCACCACCAGCGGATTGGGCGCGGTGGCGGTCAAAAACATCGCCGAGGTGATCGGGTTGGCGTGATAGTTGACCATCGCCAGATAGGTGCCGACCTTGCCCTCGGTGCCCTTGGCGGGATCCGAGTCGAAAGCGTTGGCGATCGACTTCATGATCGGATGCACGATGCCGCCGCCGCGCGCGGTATTGCTCGGTGTGAAGGGCGCCAGCACCAGTTCGCAGACGGCCAGACCATAGCCGATGCCTACCGTGCGCTTGCCGAGCAGTGAGATGAAGATCAGCCCGATGCGGCTGCCCAAGCCGGTCTTCTTGAGCCCGCGAGAGATCAGGATGGCCACCACGATCAACCAGATCAGCGGACTATCGAAGGCGGTCAGCGCATCGGCGATCGCCCCCTTGGATGAGGTCGAGGTCACCTGTGACAGCGAGAGCACGACGATTGCCATCACCGCCATGACCCCGATCGGCATGACCTTCAAAATGATCGCGACGATTGTTGTCAGAAATATGGCAACGAGGCCCCAAGCCTTGGGCTTTAGCCCTTCGGGCACAGGGAGCAGCAACAGGATTACCAGCACGGCCGTTGTGATCAGCGCGGGACCCAGTCGGAACGGGACAACGCTGTTGAAGTAGCGGAACGTCGCTTTTAGTTTCGAGAGCATTCTGCGATCCTTCCCGGAATAGTTGGCCGCGTCGGCTGGAACATAGTTCAGAGAGACCTGTCTGGCAATGGGCAACCTGGCTTTCCAGCACGTTCGGGACGACGAAAACGCTGATTTCTCATGACGTGCACGCCGCAAGCATACTATTCAACGGATACCCGAAGGAAACGCGATGCGCAGGCGATGAGCTGCATCAATTTGATGCCGATTTGCCGAGCAGGCGACGTTATCGATCTGCGCCAGGACGATGAGCGGATACGTCAGTTAACTCATCTGTCGAAAATGCGGTTCATCGTTGCGGTTTCGCAAACGTGCGCCCGCGCCGATGCGCTGGATCGATGCGGCGAGTTTCGTTGGACTCGATTACGCTACACGTCATTGACGCGGACTACGCGTTGAACCATCGCTCCATCCGGGAGGACAGCGCCATGAGCACACTGCTGGGCAAACTCAAACACGAAATCCTGAAAGCGCTGCCCCCTACGATCTTCTTCTTTGTCATTCTTCACATCGTAGCCATCATCCGTGCGTTGATGATCAAAGGCACGGGAATATCCATGCCCGTCTCGGGCTCAGTGCTGATCGCGTCGCTCGTGCTCGGTAAATCAGTCCTTTTCGCAGACATGTTGCCGTTCATCAATCGCTTTCCAGAAAAGCCCCTGGTCTGGAATGTCGCGTGGAAAACGCTGATGTACGCGCTCGTTGCCCTCGCGGTTCACTATCTGGAGCGGCTGTATGAATCCTGGAAGGAAGCGTCCAGCTTTGTTGCGGCGAATTCCCTTCTATGGGCAGACGTGAACTGGGCTCGCTTCTGGGCAGTGCAGATTCTGCTCGTCACGCTGATCCTGATGTACTGCGTGATTGCGGAACTTGCACGCGTTATCGGTCGCGACAAGCTCAGGTCGATGTTCTTCGGTCCCATCGCAGCAAACTGACAACCCCGCAAAGCGACCGCGTATTAGACCAAAGGTCAATATCCAATTGAACGCGCAGTTTTCATCCTGGGTACACGACCGCGCCGTGTTAAGCGATTCGCCAATACTCACCGAAGGTCGCTTCGTAACCGGTAACGCCGATTAAGCGCACGGCATATCGGTTCACTGCACGGCAGCGACGAACTTGTCGAGCATGATGTTCCGCCCGCACAGCACCACGGCAACGGCCTGACCACGGTACGCAGGCGCGACTTGCAAGAAGCTGGCAAGCGCGACGCCTGCGGCTCCTTCCACCATCCAGCGGTCCGTCTGCGCGAGCCGTTTCATCGCCGACCTGATTTCATCTTCGCTGACCAGCACGCAACGGTCGATCACCCGTTGCGCGATCGGCAAGGTAATCGTGTCTGGCTCCACCCCGCCCGCCGTGCCGTCCGAAATCGTGTCCGTCTCCTCGACATCGATCACCTTGCCTGCCTGAATGCAGCGATAGAGCGTCGTCGCATTCGCGGGCCAGCATCCCACTACGTCCGTACCCGCGCCCGACGCCTTGATTGCCGAGCCGATGCCGGAAATCAGCCCGCCGCCGCCCACCGAAGCGAACACTGCGGCAAGACCGGGCAGTTGCTCGTTCAGTTCGACGCCGATGGTCCCCTGCCCGGCAATCACATCGATGTCGTTGTAGGGCGAGACAAACGGCAACCCTGCGTCTTTTGCGCGCCGCGCCGCTTCCAGTTCGACCTCCAGCGTGGATGCGTCGATGGTCACGACAGATGCGCCGAGCGCGCGTATCGCGTTCAGCTTGACGGGCGAAGCGGACACCGAAGCATAGACGGTCACGGGCACGCCCGCGAGCTTACCCGCGAGCGCGACGCCCTGGCCGTGATTGCCCGTCGATACCGTCGCGACGCCGCGACGTCGAACGTCGGCATCGAGCAGCCGCAACTTGTTCGACGCGCCGCGAAACTTGAACGACCCGGTATGCTGCAGATGCTCGCACTTCAGATAGACGTCGCACCCCGTCTGCTCCGACAGCAGCGCGCTGTGTTCCAGCGGCGTCACGCGCACTTGCGGACGGAGCGCCCGATGCGCGTCGAGAATGCGTTCGTAGAGGTCATCCATCGTCAGGCCCTTTAGAAATCGTTCAACAGATTGCCAGCCTTGCGGCCCGGCAGCGGCACGATGCCGGCGAGCAGCGCAATGCGCTGCCCCGCTTTCACGAGCTTGAAATGCTGTGCAACGACGAAGAGGCCGTCGACATCGCTGAGCACGACGTCGCGCGGCGCATCTGGCAGCGCATCGATACGCACGATCTCCGCGATCGCATCGCCGCGCGCAACGGCATCGCCCGGTTGCTTCCGATACACGACAATGCCCGTGGACGGCGCACTCACATGCGAAACGCCTTCAAGAGGATAGACGCGCGGCTCGACTTCGCCATCCGTAGCGCGTTCGTCGTAGTCGATGATCGACTCGGCTGCGAGAAAGCGCAGGATGCCCTGCGCATCCGCGATGGCAAGCTCGTCGCTGACGTCGCCCTGGCCCCGCAACTCGATGGACGCGCCAAAGCCGCTGTGCTCCGCATCGACGAGACCCGCCGACGACAACACGTTCCAGGGCTCCATGAACGCCTCATCGAACGGTCCGCCGCCGGCGCGGTCTTCGAGAAACACAGCCTCGATACGCAGCGCTTTCGCGAGGCGCAGCGCGCGCGCTTGTTGCGCGCGAGTGCTGTACAGATGCAGGATGCCGCTCGTATCGCAATGCAGATCGAGCAGGATGTCGTGCCGCAACGCTTCGCGCAGCAGATGCGACTTCATGGCCCGGACAGGATCGCGCGGTTCGTGCGCTGCCAGCAACCCGTCGAACAGCGACTTGAAGGGCGCGACCTCGTTGCGCTCGAAGCGCGTTTCATCCAGCGCCTGTTCGACTGCGCCCGCAATCGACGGAAAATGACGGTTGAAGTTTTCGCCGTTCTCGAGATTGAAGCGCCCCGTCGGCATGCCGAAAATGCGCTGGCTCATTCCGATCGGGTTTGCAAACGGCAACACGACCACGCGCCCTTTGACGCGCGCGTCTTTATCGAGCGCCGTCAGCATGCGCAGCAGATGATGGACGACGAGCAGGCCAGGATGCTCATCGGCATGTAGCCCCGCCTGGATATAGGCGCTGCGTGGTGTCTCGCCTGATCCGTCGAATGTGTAGCTGATCAGCTGATGCGCCGCGCCGGGCGCAACCTGAGGCAGGTCCGTCGTCTCTTTGCGTACCGTCACGTCGATCTCGCCCCTTTCAAAGGTTGGTCGAAACGTCCACGTTCACCGTTGGAGACTACGAAGTCTCATATGGACATTTACGTCCATAATAGACCACCTACGATTTATTTATCAAGCGCGACCCGTCGGAAGAGTAGTCCGGGCCACTGGTGGCGCAGAGACATCACGCGGACAGATTCCAGTGCCACGCATCCAGCGCCATTTTCGTGCCGAGCGCGAAAAGCATCGCGCCCATCACGCAGCGTTGCGCGACGAGCCAGGTCGGCCGTGTCGAAAGAAACCTGGCGAGATTGCCCGAGAACGTCGCGACGGCCGTATTGACGGAAGCGAACGCGAAGATCAACGAAAAGCCCAGCGTCAGCGACTGCCCGAACACGCCGCCCGCCCGATAGTCGATGAACTGCGGCAGTAACGACAGAAAGATGAGTGCAAGCTTCGGGTTCAGCAGACTCGTCGTCGCGCCCATCGCGAACAGGCGGCGCGGCCTTTCGATCGACGCCGCCTCGATCTGCAACGGCGAGCGCCCGCCCGGCCTGAGCATCTGCCACGCCAGATAAAGCAGGTAGAGCGCGCCAGATACGGCGAGCACGCGGCCTGCGCCGGGTATCGCAAGAAACAGCGTGGTGATCCCGAACGCAGCGCCGAACATATACGTCAGATAGCCGAGCATCACACCCGCCAGCGAGATCAGCCCCGCCTTCGTGCCCTGCGAGACCGAACGCATCATCACATAGACCATGTTGGGACCGGGCGTCACGGCCAGCATGCCACCCACCGTCATGAATTCGACCATCGTTCTCATGCGCTACCTCGTCACGTCCGTGATGCCTATCGCGATTGCAGTATCGGAGTGCACGAAAGCTAAGTAAAACGATTTAAACTGAATGAATTATTCAATTTTTCTGACTGATGAAAAAACTCGATCTCGACGTGCTGGAAATGGTCGTCGCCGTGGCCGACACCGGCTCGTTTGCTCGCGCCGCGACGTCCCTGCATCGCACGCCTTCCGCTGTCAGCATGCAGATCAAGACTATCGAAGAAGCGCTCGGTAAGCCGCTCTTCGTGCGGACGACGCGCAACGTCGCCCTGACCGAGGAAGGCAGGACGCTGATCGATTACGGCCGGCGCATGCTGGCGATGCGCGAAGAAGCGTGGTCGTCGGTGGTGCGCCCGGAAATACGCGGGCGCGTGACGATCGGCGTTCCCGACGACTACGCGTCGTCGCTGCTGCCAACCGTGTTGCGCAAATTCGCGGTTGCACATCCGCGCGTGCAGGTTCGCGTGCTCGGAATGCCGAGCAGCGCGCTCGTTCCCCTGCTCAAGGACAATACGCTCGATCTGGCGTGCATCACGAAGACGCGAGGCGTCACAGGCGCGCCGATACGTTCGGAGCCCATGGTGTGGGCCGCCGCGCGTGGCAACCAGCAGATATGGAAAGAGCGCCCGCTGCCCATCGCCGTGTTTGCGCCCGGCAGCACGGCGCGCGCGCATGCGATCGGCGCGCTGCAGCAGGCCAACATCAAATACCGGATGTCGTATGAAAGCCCTAGTCTGCTAGGGCTGATCTGCATGGTCGAAGCAGGTCTCGCCGTGGCGCCGCTCGCGCGATGCAGCGTTCCGGCGCATCTGGCGCAACTTGGGGAAGCCGAAGACTTGCCGCCGCTGGGCGCACTCGAAGTCATTCTTGCTCGTAGCGCGCGTTCGGCCCGGCCGCCGTGCGACTTTCTCGCCGAGCAGATGTTGGCCGATCTGAGACCGTAAGTCTTTCCGTCGCGCTTCAGGCGAAAGGCTTTACGCCGATCAGCCAGCCGTGCAAGAAGAACGCGAACGCAACCCAGATGATGACACCCGCAACGACGGGCACTACATCGCCCGACAGTCGCCCTGTCGGATACACCACGCCTTCCGCACGATCCCGTCGAAGCGCAGCAGCCATATCGAAGACCGCCCAAACGAAAAACGCGCCGAACAGCACCAGCGCGTTCAAGGTCCCGTTCGCCAGCAGATGCGCCAACGCCCATAAAACGACGGCCAAGGTCATCGGATGCCTGAAGATGGCCTTGAAGTGGTTGCCGGGTGCATGCGCAGCGGGAAATAGAATGAACGCGGCAAACGTCAACAGGCCCGCGAGATGCGGCGCCCATGCGGGCGGCGACCAGAGCACGACCGGCTCGCGCCGCGCGATGCCATAGCCCCAGATAATCAGCACGAAGCCGACCAGCGACACCACCGAATACGCCGCCTTCCATTTCTTCTCGCCCATCCGCGCGATGCGCGCCTTGCGCCAATCTTCCGCGAAGATGCGGACGGAATGTCCGCCCAGGAATAGCAGCAACCCCAAGATCAGTATCGACATGACGGCTCCTCATGACAGACATCGACGGATGGCGACGGTTGTCACGCATGATGGCACGCCATGCCCATTTCGTGGTGCGGCAGGCGCCCCATCATTGCTCATGCGACAATGACGCGCTTTCTCGCGCTATCGCCTTACTCCTGAAAGAAAGCAACGGCATGCTCGATCGTGCTTCGAGACTTGCCGGCGTGTCATCGTAGAATTTAACAATCAAAAGCGATGTTGAATCTTTCTGTCATCAGGCGGCTCATCGGCGTCGCCCTGTTCGTCGTATCCGGGATAGCTGCCGCGCATCCGCACGTATGGATACGGTTTTCGGCGCGTGTGCAAATGCAAGGCACGTCCGTGATTTCGATAGCGCAAACGTGGCGCTTTTCAGAAGGCTTTCCGGTTCAGCTCGTCGGTATCGATACCTTGCCTGACAACGGGCCGCTCGACGCCAGGCAGACCGCGATCTTCCGCGAACAGGCATTTTCATCGCTGGCGGGCGCTCAGTACTTCAATCATCTGTTCGTCGACGGCGAGGCGCAACACCTGGCGGAGCCCGCAGGTTTTCGCGTATCGGTGGACCATGGCAAGCTCGTCTACACCTTCACGTTGGCGCTGAAAAAACCAGTCGACGTGAGCACGCACAAGGTTTCACTCGGCATCTGGGACGATTCGTTCTTCGTCGATTACGAACCCGACGGCGCAAACGCGGTGACGATAGACGGACACGCCGCGTCCAGCTGCGCAGCGAAACCCTTCCAGGACCGCGCGCATCCGATCTTCAACGGCATCGTCGTGCCGCAAGCGACAGCAATATCATGCTGACAGTCGAACGCGCAGTCCTGCATATCCTGTTTGCGTTTTGCGTCGCAGTCGCAAGTCTTGCGCTCGCGGCGCCGTCGCATGCAGCATCGGCCGCCGTCGATGTTTTCGGCCGGTCCGTTCAATCGGCATCGTCACCGGCGCAAAGCGCGAGCCCAACGCACGCGCCATCTGCCAGCGAGACCCGTCACACTTTCGTGCTACCCGAGTTCGCACGCACGGCGCTGGCGACATCGATCATCTGGCAAGGCAGGCTCAACGCGCGCATCGCCGACGCCGCGCAACAACTGCACCGCGCGTCGACGCCCTGGACATGGCTCACGTTGATCGGCCTCGCATTCCTTTACGGCGTGCTGCATGCGCTCGGTCCAGGACACGGCAAGCTGGTCGCCGGCACCTGGCTCGGCTCGCGCGACACGCGCATCGCGCAGGCCGTCGCGCTGGCGAGCTGGAGCGCAACCGTCCAGGCGATGAGCGCGATCGTGCTCGTGTTCGGCGCGGTGTGGTTTGCGAAGGCGGGCGTCTCGAGCGTGCTGTCGAACGCGGCATCGCTCGATATCGTCAGCTATGTTCTGCTTTGTGTCGCGGGCGGCTGGACGATCTACGGCACCCTCGCGCGCCGCGACTGCTGCGTCGACACACGCGCACTGAAGCTCGTGCCCGCTGAGCGCCAGGCGGCCGCGTCGCCGACGTCCGAACACGAACCCGCTTATCTCGGCACGAAACTGCAACTGCACATGCGGCAATCCGGCGGCGCAACGCGATTCGGGACATCGAAATTTTCAGCGACGTCCCAGATCCTTGCGACCGGGTTTGCATCGGGCGTGCGGCCGTGCGTCGGGTCGATCTTCGTGCTGATCGCATCGGTTGCAGCGCACGCGCCGTGGATAGGCATCGCGGCGACGTTTGCCATCGGCGCGGGCGTGGCAGTGACCGTTAGCCTCTTCGGCCTGAGCGCCGTGGGCGCGAACCGGTTCATCATGGCGCGCAGTTTTCGTCTTCGCGCGCGGATCGAAACGACCAGGCGCGTTGTCGCCATCACGGGCGCACTCGTTATCGTACTGTTCGGCGCCGTGCAAGCTGCGCTTATTCTGAGCGGCTACGTGCAACCTGCATTGACGTAACAGAAGAACACGCCGGCGCTTTACGGACTCGCAAATTCCACCCGGTTTCGCCCGCCGCGCTTGGCGCGATAGAGCGCGGCGTCCGCGACGCCATACGCGGTGTCGAAACTGGTGCCCGCAGGGTTCGCACTGACGCCGAAGCTGGCCGTGATGTGACGGTCCACAGGCGACGCAAAGACATGCTTGCCGATCGCCTCACGCATGTTCTCGGCTAGCCGAAGCGCATCGTCCACTTCATGCCCCGGAAGCAACACGGTGAATTCTTCGCCGCCCACGCGCCCGATAAAGCCCCGCTCGCCGACGATTCGCCGCAAGCACGCAACGATACCCATGATCACGGCATCGCCCGCCGGGTGGCCGAAATCGTCGTTGACCCGCTTGAACTCGTCGATATCGAGAATGATCATGACCGCGCTGTCACGACGCAAGACCTTCGACGCCCGCTCGATCACCGCGCTACGGTTGAACACACCCGTTAGCGCGTCGTGCGTCGCGCGATGCGCCAATTGCTGGGCAAGCGCCTGCATCTCGCGTTCTGCGCGATCGCTACGGCCGATCAGGCGCCGCGTCTCGCGCATCAGACGCTCGAAATGCCCAATGAGCTCGCCTAGCGACTGGCGATAATCGTCCGCATCCGCAGCCGCCGTTGCTTGGATTGCACGTGCCTTCTCGAGCGCCTCGTTCTCATTCTGGAACAGATCCGGCGCATCGCTTGCGGGCGCATCCACTGAGGAAATGCGCGGCACCTTATTGTCCCTGGTGAGCGACTGGGCGATCGGTGAATTCGATCGCGTGGAAATCGGCCTTCAGCTCTTCGCCGAACTCGAAAATGGTTTCGTCTTCTTCGTCGCGATACCAGTTCATCAGCACGCGGCTGCCCGATTGCGCGGCTTCGTCCAGTGCATCGAACACGCTGAACAGCATTTTCGTGCTGGAGCTATTGAAGTAGGTCAGAACGACGTCGACGGTGACCACCGCGCCGGCCGACTCCGCGAGGTACTGACGCAACTGTTCGATGATCGGCGCGTAGAACGCCGCTGCATTCTCTGGGTACGACTCGCCCCTGAGCAGCAGCGAATGCTGGTCGAACCGAAAGTCGACTTCCGGAGAGGTCACCGTTGCGTCAATGTAGAGATTGTCCATAGCTCGTGCGCCTTTTACTCAGATGATGGCTTTGAGGCAAAACAGCGTGGTTCCGGGTTCGTCGGCACGCGGATGAAAAGCGAATTCAAGCGGCGCGCTTGCGTCGCGCGCCATCGTCAGGAAACCCAGACCCGCGCCCTTGCTTTCCTCGGGCGTGTCGGCCCTCAATGTGATCTTGTAGGCCTGCTTGATCTCTTCAACCGACATGCTGCGCAGCGGCTCCAGCTTGTTGCGCAAACCGTCGACATCTTCCGCTGCAATGGGATTGACGCACATCATCAGATGTCTTTCGCCGTCGGTGGTGATGCACACCGCGCCTTCGCGAATGGAGCCGCCGCCGTCGTTGCCGGGCTGCAGGGAATCGGACGAATAGTGGACGATGTTCTGCGACAACTCGACAAACGACGAGAACAGCTTGCGTCGCGTGGGCCCGCTCACGCCCGCGATTTCCAGTTGCAGTTTCACGACCTCGCCCATGGCGGCTACGATGTTATGAGAGAAATAACCCTTGTGATAGAAGAGGACGTTTCGCCGCTGCGCCAGATCGAAAAAGGCGCTGTCTTGATCGAGTAGTTGAGACATGCTTATTGGTCGGTAATGCGGGCACAAAACAGGGTGAGGTCATCGCGGCGTGGTTGCGCGCCTTGCCAATCGGCAAGCGCCTGCCGCAGTTTTTCGCAGATTGCCGACGGTGCTTCGCCACGGTTCGCGAGAATCAGGTCTAACGCGCGGCGGCGTCCAAAGCCGATATTCTTCGGACCGCCAATCTGGTCGATGAGACCGTCCGTGCAAATGAACAGCAGGCTGCCGGGCGGCACTGCAATCTTGCGCAGCTTCCATTCGTAGTCGGCAAGACTGTCGACATAGCCAACACCCATCCGGTCGCCCGCAATTGTTTCGAAGTGGTCGGCCTGAGGCGCGAGAATATGCAAAGCGATCCTCGCGCCGGCGAAATGCAGCTGGCTTTCCCTTGCATCGAACCAGAAGAATGCAGCGTCGAGGCCGTCATCGGATTGCGACACTTCGGCCGCGCTGTGCACCTGGCCCAGCAAGCTCTTCACGTTGCGGTTGACTGCCGCAAGCAAGGCAGCGGGGTCGCGCGGTCCGATCTGTTCGAGCGCCTGCGACAGCGATGCCGATGCGAGCAGCGTCATGAATGCGCCGGGCACGCCGTGACCGGTGCAGTCGGCTGCGGCACCGAACCAGCCATGCGGGAACGCAGCAAAATGATAGAAGTCGCCGCCGACCACATCGCGCGGCTCCCATACGAGTGCCGCATCGGAAAGCCTCTCGGCCAGCGTGTCCCGCGACGCACGCAGCATCGCGCGCTGGATCACGCTCGCGTACTCGATGCTCTGCATGATCTGCCGGTTTCTTTCCGCCTGCATTTCGGCCACTGCGCCCAGAAGCTGAAGTCCGCTTCCAAGCCCTGCAAAGTAGCCGTCGCGCGTCACGATAAAACCGTCCACCAGCGCCTTTTCGCCGACTTCGACGGTCTTGAAGGTAAGCGCTTCAATGCTCATGTCGGCGTCGACGACGAGCGGTTCCTTATCCATGAACGCGATGCAGCTCTTCTTGTCGTAAAGCTCGCGGTGGAAAGGCTTGCTCATTTGCGACAGGAAGATATCGCGATTGATCAGCCCGATGGGCCGATTGCCTTCGATCACAGCGAGACTCTTCATGTCGTGACGCGAAGAGAAAATCTCCATGACCACCGAGTTCGGATCTTCTGCGTCGACGGATGGAACCTGCTGACACAGGTCGCCGGCAGAGTGAGGTTCTCCCTGTGCGGACGGACGGCGTAACCGTGAAAACGCGGGATGCATGGCGATGCGAGCCAGTCGGTGAAGAAACCCTGCACGCTAATATTTCTCTGTGTACTTTGCGTGACAGCGAGTCGTTTCTTTAGACAATAAATAGAAAATTGGCTCGCCCTTTCTATTCAATTTTCAGATTGAAACTGTAAAAGAACTACTCTTTAGCGATATTCACCGCAATACATGTGCGTGCAAACGTTTGCTATTCTGGAAAACGAAATGCGGTTGACGTACTGCCGTTTTGCGTAACACCAACAGACTTGAAGCCGTTCTTTTACACACGACATATTCATTGCACTCAATACATCGCAAACGATTGCCTGATGCGAACTGTACCGGATTACTTCAGAAAAAAGAATGACACTCCTGAAGAAATACAAATCAGGAGTGTTCAGAGTCATTAGCGAAACATCAAGCCGTCGATCTCCACAACCCGCTTCTCCCTGATCGACTGCTCAGCTGCCAGGCCGATTACGACAGCCTTCAACCCATCCTGCACCGACACCCGACCGTTCAGCCGCGCGCACGTCGACGTAGGCTTCGAACTCGTCGTGCGCGCCAACACGTCAAGCGCCGGCTCGGGTCACGACGCGTAATCGGAAGCGCTAAGGGCGACGCGGGACGGACACGGCAAAACACGCTCGAAGGAGCCGGAGGAATCGGGCCACGCGAGGCAGGTGCGGGCTTCCCGACAGTATCCGCGTGTTTTGCGTTAAAATGTACGAACTAGTTAGTTTTATGTGAAGCGCGTCGTCGTTTCAGGCGCGTTCGCCTACATCGCATCCGTCGCGCCCCAGCCATCGCCCGGTGCGCGATGCGGCGATGCTCACGGCTCAGTGCAAAGAGGCTTCGCGCCGTTAGAAGCGCGTGCCAATGCGTGCTGCGTAAGCTCCGACCGAACTCCCGCCCGAGCCAACCCGTCTCGATGGAAGCGAACGCGCGTCGACCTCGCGGCCGGCTGCACGCGAACGCCTGGCCCCGTGGCGCCTCGCATACCCCAACTTTTGCGTACCCATAAAGACAAGCAATGTCCAAGCAACCTCAAACTAAGCCACTATCGACGACGGCCCGCGTCGGCCTGGCGCTCGCCGGCGCGCTCGGCCTGCTGCTCGGCCTGTACTTCGCGATCGGCGGCGCGCTGCTCGTCGCGCGCGGCGGCACCTGGTATTACCTTCTGATGGGCCTCGCCGTCTGCGCGACGGGCATCCAGCTCGTGCGACGCAAATCGAGTGCATGCGTGATCTTCGCGCTCGTGATCATCGCGACCGTGTTGTGGGCAATCTGGGAAAGCGGATTCGACTTCTGGCCGCTGCAGGCCCGCATCTTCATGTTCACGATGATCGGCATGCTGCTCGCGCCCGTGTACCCCGCGTTGCGCCGCTTCCAGGGCAAGCGCCCGGCGAAGGGCGCCGCGTGGACGGCGGGCCTCGCGCTGCTCGCGTGCAACGCGCTGTTCGTGTACGGCATGTTCGTGCCGCACGGCACGTTCGGCACCGGGACCAACGCGATCGACGCCAGGGGCGATGCCGGCCCCGGCGACTGGTCGGCGTACGGCCATTCGGCGGGCGGCGATCGCTTCGTGGGCTCCTCGCAGATCGATCGCAACAACGTGAAGAACCTGCAGGTCGCATGGACCTACCACACGGGCGACGTGCCCGTCAGCCCGGGAGGCGGCGGCGCGGAAGATCAGGAAACGCCGCTGCAGATCGGCGACACGCTGTTCCTGTGCTCGCCGCACAACACGGTCATCGCGCTCGACGCCGCGAACGGCCGCGAGAGATGGCGTCATGAATTCCCGACGAGAACGACGGTGTGGGTGCGCTGCCGTGGCCTCGCGTATTTCGACGCGACGAAACCCGTGCAGCAGCCGAGCGTCGCCGGCTCGACGCCCGTCACGCCCGTCGCGCTGCCGGACGATCACGCCGCCTGCCGCCGCCGCATCTACATGAACACGATCGACGCGCAACTCGTCGCGCTCGATGCGGACACGGGCAAGCTGTGCGAGGACTTCGGCAAGCACGGCGTGATCGACCTCAAGGCCGGCCTCGGCCACGCGGCGAGCCCGCTGTACGAACTGACGTCGCCGCCGACCGTCGCGGGCACGACCGTCGTGACGGGCGGGCGCGTCGCGGACAATGTGTCGCTCGACATGCCCGGCGGCGTGGTGCGCGGCTTCGACGTGATCACGGGCACGATGAAGTGGGCGTTCGATCCGGGCAACCCGCAAGACAAACAGGCGCCCGCGCCCGGCAAGACCTTCGTGCGCTCGACCCCCAATGTGTGGGCGCCGATGTCGTACGACGCCGCATCGAACACCGTGTACATGCCTGTCGGCAGCGCGGCGATCGATCTGTGGGGCGTGAAGCGCACGAGGCTCGATGAATCCTACGGCGCCTCGATTCTCGCGCTCGACGCAACCACCGGCGCCGAGAAGTGGCACTTCCAGACGGTCCACCACGATCTGTGGGACTACGACGTGCCGATGCAGCCCACCCTCGTCGATTTCCCCGTCGACGGCAAGACGGTGCCGGCGCTGATCGTCGGCACGAAGATGGGCCAGTTGTTCGTGCTCGATCGTCTGACGGGCAAGCCGCTGACGAAGGTGATCGAACAACCGGTCAAATCCGCGACGGTTCCAGACG
This sequence comes from Paraburkholderia sp. XV, assembly GCF_020177535.1. Taxonomy (NCBI): domain Bacteria; kingdom Pseudomonadati; phylum Pseudomonadota; class Betaproteobacteria; order Burkholderiales; family Burkholderiaceae; genus Paraburkholderia; species Paraburkholderia sp. XV. The sequence continues at coordinate 102,578 of NZ_JAGUUD010000016.1, forward strand.
AACCGTATGCGAGGACCCAGCCGTTGTCGGTCGGCATGCCGCAGATCGGCGCCGATGTGCTGAAGGGCGCCGACATGTGGGGCATGACGCCCGTCGATCAGATGATGTGCCGCATCATCTTTCACGGCATGCGCTACGACGGACTGTTCACCGCGCCGGACACGGACACGTCGCTGAGTTTCCCCGGCTCGCTCGGCGGGATGAACTGGGGCGGGCTGTCGTACGACCCGAACGCGGGCATGATCTTCGTGAACGACATGCGCCTCGGGCTGTGGGTTCATCTCGTCAAGGAAGAGCGCAAGGGTGGCACGTCGAACGGTAACGAAGCCGTCAACGCAGGCATGGGCGCGGTGCCGCTCGGCGGCACGCCGTATTCGGTGACGAAAGACCGCTTCTTCTCGCCGCTCGGCATTCCGTGCCAGAAGCCGCCATTCGGCAGCCTGACGGCGATCGATCTGAAAACGCGCAGCATCGCGTGGCAGGTGCCGCTCGGCACGGTGCGCGACACGCGCCTGTGGGGCGTGCAGATGCACATGCCCACGCCGATCGGCATGCCGACGATCGGCGGTTCGCTCAGCACGGGCGGCGGCCTTGTGTTCTTCGCGGCGACGCAAGACTACTACCTGCGCGCGTTCGACAGTTCGACGGGCAAGGAAGTCTGGAAGGCACGGCTTCCCGTGGGCAGCCAGGGCACGCCGATGAGCTACGTGCTCAACGGCAAGCAGTACATCGTGATCTCGGCGGGCGGCGCGCGTCAGTCGCCGGATCGCGGCGACTATGTGATCGCCTACGCGCTGCCGCAATAACGCGTGCAGTGCGAGTCCGATGCGCGTGCGTTCGCTGCGCGCATCGGATGCTGGCCGGCGTGCCGGTTTCGCACAGACTCCTCTCTTCCCTCATGAAACGTTCATTACTTGCGTCGCCTGCTGTGCGACGCACGTCCATTGCATTCGCCGTGCTCGCCGCGCACGTCGCCAGCGCTCACGCGCAAGCGTCCGTCACGCTGTACGGCGCACTCGATACCAGCATCGAAATCACCAATCCGGGCGCGGGCTACGTCGCGCGCATGGATTCCGGCGCGTATCGCGGCTCGCGGGTGGGACTACGCGGCGCGGAAGATATCGGCAACGGTGTGCAGATCGTGTTCGACCTGGAGAATGGATTCAGCTCGGGCAACGGCTCGCTTGCCGTCGCGAATACGATCTTCAATCGCCAGGCGTGGATCGGCGCAACGACGCCGTATGGCGCTGTGCGCATCGGTCGCCAGTATTCGCCGATTTACATCCCGTTCAAGGGACAACTCGACGCGTTCGGTGCAGGCACGATCGCCTCGGGCCTGAACAATCTGTCGAAGATCACGCCGTACGCGAGCAACGCGATCACCTATCTGTCACCCGAATTCCACGGCTTCTCGACGACACTGATGGCGATGGTGCGCGACGCCGCCGACGGAGACGGCAACGGCCTCGCGGGACATATCGAAACCTTCGCGTGGCGCAACGGCCCGTTGCGGGTTTCCTATGCGCATCAACAGATGCATGGCGACGGCGCGTTGCGGGCCAATCTTGGCGGCATGTCGTACGCGTATGGGGCGTTGACCGGCTTCGTCTCGTTCTTCAATAGCGACGGCGGCACGCCGCGTTATCACAACGACGGTGTGTCGGTGTCGGCGCGCTACGCGGTCAATGGGCGGTTTCGCGCTTCGCTCGGCTATGCGTATCTGCGCGATCGCTCGGGCGGCGACAATAATGCCGACCAGTTTAGTGCTGCCTGTGAATATGATCTGTCGAAACGCGTATTGCTTTATGCGAGCGCGGGCTGGTTGAGAAATCATGGGCAAGGTGAATTCACGCTCAAGGGTGTGAATGTCGCGGGACTAACGCCGTCGTGGCCGGGGGCGGCGGTGCGAGGCGTGCAGTTGGGGGTGATTGATCGCTTTTAGGTGGGGGGGCATTGCGTTGCCGTTCGGTGGTTTGGGTTTTGGGTTTTGGGTTTTGGGTTATGGGTTTTGGGTTTTGGGTTTTGGGCTGGCATCCGCGATTTGTTAGCTCGCTTCACGCGTCGGTGTTCTGGGGTTTTCGCTGGCATCCGCGTTACGTTAGCTCGCTTCACGCGTCGCCCCTGTGCGGGGCGGCACCTACTTTTCTTT